>JAMLGM010000006.1 GCA_023957975.1 Microthrixaceae bacterium
CTGCGGGTCGGCTGTCACCCGCTGACGCGCCCAGAACCTCACCGCGACCGATGATTCGGCTGGTCGTCGACTATTCGGCGGCGACCGGCGCCTGGTTCAACACCGCGATCCCCGCAAGGTCGTAGCCGCCAGAGCCGGTGGTCTTGTGGGCGTCATAGATATCGCGGCCGAAGGAGTCGAGGTACGTGTCTCCGGCATTCGGGTAGTCGCGGGCCCCGACAATGTCCACCACCCGCACGTGAGTGATGTGATTGAGGTCGACCGTGCCGTTGCGCACCGCCGCCTTGTTCGCCAGGGCGGTGAGGTCGAACACCGAGCCGTAGTTCGCCGGCTCGCGACCGGCCAGGCCGCTCAAGAGTCGCACGTCCTGAGACGCGAACGCTCCGACCGAGGTCGGCTGTTGACTCGCCGAGTCAAAGCGGACGAAATCGGTTCCGTTGGACGACACCTCGATGTAGGCGAGTTCCGCGAACAACATCGTCTCCGAGGTACCGGGACTGAAAAACCCGTTCTCGAAGACCGCGAAGTCGTAACCACTTCCGTTGGCGATCGGGGTGCCGAACGTGAGCGTGATCCGTCCCCCGTTCCCGATCGGCAACAGGCCGCCGGCTCCACCGAGCGCGGCACCCGGGTTGTTCGTCCAGTTCGACGTCACGTCTGCACCGGGGACGAAGTCCTCATAACCGGTTGCCCATCCAACAACGGAGCTGCTCGAGCGGGCCACCGCCACTGAATCGGTCCCGGCGACACCTGGACGTTTCGGCATCTGGGCCCGCACGTCGTAGGTGGCATCGAAGATCACCTCCGGATCACAGTCGCCACCGGAACGGGCGAGCACGCGCACGACCTGTCCCTCATCGGCGGCAAGGCTCAGCGTCGAGGCCTCTTCGTAGAGCGCATCGCCGGGATCGGCGTCGGGGGCGATCACCGCCAACTCGATCGGCGATCCGTCCGCGATCGTGAAGGTCAGGACCTCGTTCGACCGGATCATGGTGAGCACGGGGGCCTCGGGCACCTCACAGACCGGAAGGGGCGAAGCCGTGGTGGTCGTCGTACTGGTGCTGGACGTGGTCGTGGTCGTTGTCGCCGGGGTTCCGGGCCCGTTCGGGGTGCACGCCCCGAGGAGGGAGACCGCGGCAATTGCCGGGATGAGGACGAGCGCCTTCGACCGAGGCACCGTCGTGTGGGTCAGCTTCTCAGAAGCCATGAAATCACCTTTCGTTGACGAGTCCTCCGAAGAGTTCGTCTCCGACCGGTGATCTTCGAGGGCACGGGGCCCGACACCTGACGAATCCGAGCCTTCTCCGCAGTCCTCGACGGATGGTTCAGTACCTTCCCGAGCGGGCATTCCGACTCGTGAGACACCGGCTGGTGACTCACCCACGGCTGCGGGACAGCGCCGGATTTCGACCGGCTTCCCCCGCTGCGGGAAGTGTTGTCATCGACGACGTTCGCCGATGCAGTGGGGCACGATAGCACCACTGATCTTTGGGTCCGGACGGGTCAGTACCGACCGGCTGCTCAGCCGAGACGCCGACCGGACCCTGCAGGACCGACCGGAGTCAGCCCCGCAACGCCTTGATCTGGTTCACCGTACGGCGCAGTTTGAGGCCGGTGATATCGCCCTCGGAGAAGGGCGAGTACGACCACCCCTCGAAGGAATCGATCGGCAACGGCCCCGCCGCGACGCCAACCTCGCTGAAGCTCCACGCCTTGGAGCCGTCCGATTTCCAATAGCTCCAGTAGTTCTGCAGCCAGCACACCGGATAGCCCGCGGTGGGTTGATTGTTGATCTGACAGATCGTGGAGGCGGGTGCGCCGGGCTTGTTGTTGATGGTGAACCCAGCATTGGTCAACGCAGCGAGCCCATCGGTTTGAGGCCCGACAGCGCAGCCGATCGAAATGCGATCGTCGAGCGCCTGGAAGTCGACCACGACGGTCACTCCCACGCCTGGCATGCATGGCTCGCCGACGATATTCGCCACCGGGACCGGCTGGCTCGGGGTCGACTCCGACACGCACGCCGAGGTGACGATCCCCACCAACGCCACAAACGCGAGGGCAAGGCGCAGCGTTCGGGTGCGGCGCGGGCGGGCGATGACTGATTGAGTATTCATGATTTCCTCCGGGCCGAGACCCGGGGAGAATGCTCACCGCCGAGCGACGACCCCCGCTTTCCTCGACGGTGGTTGAAGCGATCTCCGGCGGCGGGCGATCCGACTTACGGTTCCGGACGGAACCGCTCACGGTTGCGGGACAGCGCCGGTTTCTCACCGGCTTTCCCCGTTCGCGGAGCTGAGTTGTGATCGGCGCGACCTCGCGAAAGCGCTGCGCCGAGTCCTGACCATAACATCGACGCAGAGGGGGTGGCGACACTGCGGTGCCACGACACCTCGACGACTGGAGTGACCGTGACCGTACATATCACCCGCGTGACCACTCGCGGAGGCGACCACGGCGAAACGTCGCTGGGCGACGCCACCCGGGTTTCCAAGACCGATGCCCGCATCGAGGCCATCGGAGCGATCGACGAGCTCAACGCGGTCGTGGCACTCGCGGCCGACGCCGTCGCACTCGCCGAGCTGCCCGACGCCGACAGCGACACCGGGCCCGATGCCGACACCGAGCCCGGTTCCGCGCTGAACGTCACGATCGCAGAAGTGCTCGAAGAACTCCTCCAGCAACTGTTCGATCTCGGTGCCGACATCGCCCTGCCCGAGCCCGGCGAACGCGGACGGCTCATCACCGTCGACACCGTGGTGTGGCTCGAGAACGTAACCGCTGCGTTCAACGCGCCGCTGAGTCCCCTGCGCAGCTTCATCCTTCCGGGCGGACCCAATGGCGCCGGGCAGCTGCACTTCGCCCGCACGGTTTGTCGTCGCGCCGAGCGGCGAGTGTTGGCACTCGGCGGCGACATCGGCGAAGCCGGCAGGTATCTCAACCGCCTGTCCGACGTCCTGTTCGTACTCGCACGGACCGTCGCCAGCGGTGATGAACGGCTCTGGGCCCCGACCCGCAATCGCGAGTGACCTTCCTTCGACGCGGACCTTCCTTCGGCGCGGACCTCAGCGCACCGAGCGCACCCGGCTCACCATGAGCGCACCGACCGCCGTCGACAGCCCGGCCGCCAAGAACAGCGGCGAGAACCCGAACGCCGTGGTGATTCCCGCCGCCGCCAGCGGACCGAGGCCTTGTGGAACCGCGGCCCCGACGTTGAGGATGCCGAGGTCCTTGGCACGGTCATCGGCGTTGGGCAACACCGCGGTCACGAGCGCCTGGTCGACCGCCACGAAGGCCCCGTATCCGGCGCCGATGAAGGCTGCCGCCACCATCAACATCCCGACCGACGGTGCGGCGGCGACCAACACCCCGGCGACCGCCTGAAGGCCCGCGGCAACGCCGACGAAGATCCGCCGACGTCCGGTGCGGTCCGACACCGGCCCGGCGACGAAGGTCGCGATCAGCGTGGCGACGAGGTAGATGACCGTGACGGTGATCAGGGTGCCGTCGGGGTCTTCCACCTTGAGGCCGTCGCGAAGGAAGAACCACAGATACGTCGTGCCGAGGGCGTTACCCACGTTGACCAACAGCCGCGAGCCGAAGGCCCATCCGAAGTCGGGATAGCGACGCGGCGAGATCCACATGTTCGACAGGATCCGCTTGAGGGTGAGCGGTTCGGTGCCGGCGCTCGGTTCGACGTCGCGGTTCACCACCAGATATGGCAGGGCGCACAACACGAGCGCGATGGCCAACAGCACGTAGCGGGTGGCGGCCTCGAACCCCTCGACCGCCACCATTCCGACGACGATGCCCAGGCCCTGAGTGCCGTACATGAACCCCGAGATCGTGCCGCGTTGATCGTCGGGAACCTGGTCGGCAACCGAGGCGGTCAGCCCCGTCGCGATCGCGGAGTTGCCCAGATTCGCCACGATCCACCAGAACGCGATCATCTGCCAGGTGTCTTGCCGGCCGGTCAGAATCAACCCGACGACCATCGCGACGACGCCGCCCAGAACCCACGCCTTGCGGTGCCCGAATCGAGAGTTCGTCCGGTCACACATCGCCCCGAACAACGGCAGGCTCACGAGCGCCGCCAGCCCGACAAGGGCGTTGATCAGACCGAAGTTGCGATACCGGTGAGCGTGGTCGACCGTCGCGAGCTGATCCGGCAGCGCGAGCGAGACGGGGACCAGCATCGCGATCCACACACCCAGCCAGATGAGACCGAAACGAGCGGTCCATCCACGTGAAACCCGGGTGAGTTCCGGCGTCGACGGAACCGTCACAGGTAGTCGCAGAGATAGGCCGTCGGCCGCTCGACCTTGAGGTCGAAGGCGCTGTTGCCCGGAACCTCGAAAGAAGAGCCCGCTACGTAGGTCGCCCACGGCGCGCCCGGAAGCTGCACGATCAGCTCGCCAGCCACCACGGTCATCCGCTCGGGGGCCTCGGTGCCGAAGTGGTACTCGCCAACGTCCATCACCCCGACGCTCGAGCGTCTCTCACCCGTGACGAATCCGATGCTTTGTACGGTTCCGTCGAAGTACGTGTTGTGTTGCAGAGCCATGGCCCAAATCATTGCAGGCGCTTCGGAAACGCCGAACCATGGTGCGCCGCGAGTTTCACCCGTCGTTTCGGGGCACGCGGGGAACGACCGCCATCGTCGGAACCACCGCGGTGTTGCCGAGCGAGATGATGCTCTCCACGGCCCGCACCAGTTCGTTCACGTCGATCAACGCTCCAGCGACGTACCCCTTGGCATACCACTGTCGGCCCAATTCGACGGCGATGTCCATGTCCCATTCGGAGGTGAACCCGGTTGCCGAATCCCCCTCGCCGCCGCCGCAGTCGCCCACGATGAGCCGTGTGAAGCCGACCTCGGGGTGTTCGACTCGCCACGCCTCGACCATCTTGTCGAGGGCGGCCTTGCTCGCGATGTAGGCGCCGAGGCCGGGCCACGCCGGGGTCATCGAGGCCGACACCGAGGAGAAGTAGATCGCGCAGCCCTGCGACGCCTGGAGATGGTCGAGCGCAGCGCGGGTGGCGGTGGCGGCACCGACGACGTTGGTGGTCAAGGTGCGCGTCCACGCATCGGCGTCGAGATCGGAGAGACGGCCGAGCGGGGCGACTCCTGGCGCATACACCAGCGCATCGATTCCGCCGAGCACGTCGGCGGCCGCCCGGACGGCCTCGGTGCACTGCGCCTCGTCGGTGACATCGCAGCGAATGGCATGTGCGCGCTCGCCGAGGTCGGCCACGGTCTGTTCGAGACGATCGACGCGACGGGCCAACAGCGCCACGTCGTGGCCGGCCTCGGCGAGTCCGACCGCAACCGAGCGGCCCAACCCGCTCGACGCTCCCAAGATCACGACTCTCATTCGATATACCTCCGTGGTTCAGTTCTCTTCTGGTGCGGGTCCGCGCGGGACGTCGCGGAACGCCACGTCGCGATCGAGCGCCCGTTCCCGCGGCATCCCGAGCACCCGCTCGGCGATGACGTTGGAGGCCATCTCCGTCGTGCCGCCACCGATGCAGCTGGCCTGGCGCATGAGGAAATCCTCGCCTCGCAACGCCAACTCGCCATCGTCGTCGCTCCAGGCCGCACCGGCGGATCCGGCGAGTTCGAGCGCGATCGTGTTGCGTCGCACGAGGCTCAACCCCCCGTACAGCCGGGCGATCGCCGCCGACTGGTCGCTCAGGGTCCCGGTGCGCATCCCCTGGCCGACACGGCGGCCCAGCGCCGATCCGACCAGGGTCAACATCTCCCCCTCGCCGACGAGTTCCTGTGCAGCATCGGTGCCGGAAATGCCGCCGTCGCGGGCGATTCGGCGCAGCGCCGCACCGTCGAGGGACGACCGTTCGAGCTCCTGTGGTCGGGTCACGAACGGCGAGTTCGACGACATCCGCTCGTGGAACATCCACCGGGTTCCGACCGTCCACCCGTCGTCGACTCCGCCGACCCGGTCGCTGTCGGGAACCCGAACGTCGTCGAGGTACTCCTGGCAGAAATCCATGTTGCCGTTGAGCATCTCGATGCGTTGGATCTCGATGCCGGCCGCGTCGATCGGGAAGATGAACACCGACAGCCCACGGTGTTTGGGAACGTCCCAGTTCGTTCGGGCCAGACACAGCCCCCAGTCCGACCACCAGGCCCCGGTGGTCCACACCTTCGAACCGTTCAGCACCCATTCGTCGCCGTCGCGCACCGCACTCATCAGCGCTCCCGCCACGTCGGACCCTCCGCTCGGCTCGGACAGGAACTGCATCCACAGCTCTTCGCCACGCAGGATCGCCGGGATGTGGGTGAGCTTCTGCTGCTCGGTGCCGAACTCCAACAGCACCGCCATACACGGCGTCATGGTGGGAACCTGCAGCCGAACCGGATAGTCGTAGCCCTCGAGTTCCTCGTTGAGCACGAGTTGATGCGCCCGGGTCAACCCCTGACCCCCGAACTCCACCGGCACGGTGATTCCGGCGAACCCGGCGTCGAAGAACGTGCGCTGCAGCGCCCGGTCGTGCGCGACCTCGCGCAGGTCGTCCTCGTCGGTTCCGAGCTTGCGTAGCCCGGCGGTGAGGCTCGCCCGCGCCGGGCCGACCTCGGCGCGCAGAAACTCCTTGGCCCGACGCCGGAACTCGTCGAGGTCGTCGAGGGTGTCGGTGTTGGAGACCGGAGCCATCGATTCGGTGCTCATGAGACGGCGCTTTCGAGATCGAGTTCCACCGCCACCCGACGGCGGTGCTGGGCAGGGGTTCCGTGCAGCGCCCGGTTCAACGTATGTCGACGCAGGTACAGGTGCAGATCGTGTTCGTAGGTGACCCCGATTCCCCCGTGGAACCGTACGCATTCCTGCATGAGTTCCGAGCCGTATTCGCCGATGTACGCGGCGGCGGCCCGCACCAACTTCTCCGCTCGGGGACTGTCGGCCGCGACCGCTGCCGCCGCATCGTCCGCGATGGCATGGCTGGCCTCGAGCCACATCTTCATCGAAGCCATGCGGTGTTTGATCGCCTGATAGGAGGCCAGCGACCGCCCGAAGGAGTACCGGTCGAAGGTCCATTCCAGGGTGAGGTCGAAGGCCCGTTGCATCGCCCCGACCGACTCCGCATTCGCGATCACGATGGCCTGTCGGCGCTGCAGTTTCACCGCCTCGGCCGCGGTGTCGATCGACCCGACGACCGCGTCGAGTGGAACCCGCACGTTGTTGAACGTCACGACCGAGAACCGACGGGTCAGATCCACCGTGTGCATGGGACGAATCTCGATTCCCGCGGCGTCGGTGGCCACGAGCACCTGGGTGATCCCACCCGGCGTAACACCGGTGACGAGCAGGTAGTCGCTGCGGTTCGCCGACTCGACGAGCCGCTTGGTTCCGTCGAGTACCAACTCGGTGCCCTCGATCCGAAACCGGAACAACCGCGGCATCGCCGCGACGTTGTGGGCATCCTCGTCGATCGCCCACGACACCAGCGTCCCCCCGCTGAGCACTCCGGCGACCACCTCGTCGTGGCCGCCACTGCGGGCGAGCGCCCCGGCCACCACCGCGTTGGGAGCGAGCGGCCCCGGAGCGGCCGCCGCACCGAACTCATGAGCGATGAGGCTCAGATCGACGAGGCCGTCCCCCGACACCGAACCGCCGCCGGCCTCCTCGCTCACCAGCAGCGAGGTCCACCCCAGCTCGACCCCCTGGCGCCAATAGGCCTCGTCGAATCCGGCCTCGTCGTCACGCAACGTCCTCAGCACCTGCGGCGGCGCCGCGTCGGCGAGGAACTTCGCGGTCGTGTCGCGAAGAAACGCCTGGTCTTCGATCGGTTCCAACAACATTGGGTGAGTCCCCTCCTGGCTTGAGGTGTCAGACGCGGTACAGCTTGGCGGCGTTTTCCCCGAGCACCTTGCGTTGGGTCTCCGGTCGAAGCGTGGAGATGATCTCCGACACCGTGCCGAGCGGATCCGGGTACAGACAGGTCGGGTGCGGGTAGTCGGTCTCGAACATCACGTTGTCCTCGCCGACCTTGTCGATGAGCCCCTGCAGGTCGCCGTGATTCGTCTCGAACCAGAACGTGGCCCACCAATGGTCCTTGAAGTACTCCGACGGTCGGCGCCCGAGCGCATCCGCCTGTTCGGGAGCGTTCTCGAGAATCTCGTAGTCCATCGTTTCGAGGATGAACGGAATCCAGCCGATGCCGCTTTCCACCGACACCATCTTGAGGTTCGGGTGACGGTCGAAGATGCCCGCGTAGATGCTGTTGATGACCACGCCGGCGTTGTTGAGAAACAGCATCGAACCGCCGACAGCCGGCTTCAGGTTCTCGTGCAGCGAGGCCCAGAAGTACTTGCCGTAGAACGTGAGCGAGGTCTGCGATGCTCCGATATGGAAGTGGATCGGCAGGTGCAGGTCGGCGCACACCTCCCAGAACGGATCCCAGGCGCGATCGGCAAGGTCGGTCGACCCGGCATCTTGGGGATCAGACGTCATGTTCACGCCGCGGAACCCCATCGCAGCGCACCGCTGCGCCTCGGCGACGCACTCGTCGATACTCCACGCCGGCATCACCGGCATCGGCAACATCCGGCCGTTGGTGTTCTCCTGAACCTCGGCCATCGCGTCGTTGTACAACTCGACGCACAGGCGTCGCAGCACTGGATCCTGGGTTGCCTTGGCAAGGTTCTGGCCCCCGATGCCGACCGCGTTCGGGTAGACGATCTGCACGTCGATGCCCGTCTCGTCCATCACCCCGAGGCGGTATTGCCAGTCCCACGCCCCCTGGTGGACCCAGTCGATCCCATGTGCCCGCGTCTCGGCGAAGGCGTGCTTGTCGCCGTTGCGGTCGATGACCCCACCCGGGCGCGCCGGTCCGAGCGGCACCCCTTCGAGGGTCCAGGTCGCGGTGCCATCCACCATGGTCACCCGCGGGACACGGTCTTCGAATCCCTTCGGGGCGCGAGACGTGAACAGGTCGTGACGCTCCGTCATGTGGGTGTCGGCGTCGATGACTCGGATGTCGTTGGCATACATGAAAGGGTCGTCTCCTGGGTGGGTGGTGGCGTGCCCGGACAGATCTACGATTCGCGTTCCGCTGGGGTGAACTCGATCTCGATGGCCGAGGGCGCCCTGCTGTAACCGGGGTGGAAGTGAACTTCGCCGGTCGCCAGGCGAACGTCGGACAGCCGACGCAGCAACTCCTCGACCGCGATGCGCAGGTTCATGCGCGCCAGGTTCGATCCGGCGCAGCGGTGCGGCCCAGCACCGAAGGCGATGTGGCGGTTACCTTCGCGGTCGAGGTCGAACTCGGCCGGGCAGCCGAACTCGTTGGGGTCGCGGTTCGCCGCCGCCCACGACACGACCACCATGTCGCCCTCGCAGATGGCTGCCCCGCCGACCTCGATGTCGCGGGTGGCTCGGCGACCGATGAAGGCAAAGGGACCGTCGAGCCGCAACATCTCCTCGATCGCCGTCGGGATGAGTTCGGGCTCGGCGCGTAGCCGCTGTGCGATCTCGGGCTGCTTTGCGAACCAGAGCATCATCGTGCCGAGCGCGCCGGCGGTGGTGTCGAGGCCGCCGAAGAGCAGGAGTTGGATGATCCCCACCGCTTCGAGATCGGTGATGGCACGTCCGTCGATCTCCGCATTGAGCACCGCGTCGATGACGTCGTCGATGGGTTCTGCGGCGCGCCGCCGTTCGATGAATCCGAAAATCCATCCAATCATCTCGCGCCGGGCATCGATCGCCGAGGGAGTGTTCGGCGTCGACGCCGCGGTCGCGAGACGATTGACCTCTGCGAGTTCCTCCGACGGCGCGTGGAGGAACTCCTCGAAGAACACCAGGCCGGGCAACGGATTGGCGAACGCCTCCATGAAGTCGCAGCGACCCTCGGTGATGAACTCATCGATGAGCTGATTGACGATCGCCCGCGTCGCTTCTTCGTGTTCGAGCACCTGCACCGGGGTGAAGAACCGGTTGATCAGGCGCTTGTACTCACGATGCAACGGCGGGTCGACCATCTCGGGGATCGCCGGCAGCGGAGACTCGCGGGGCGGAACCGTGATTCCGTGTTCCGAGCTGAAACCCTCCCAGTCCTGGGCGATGGCCAACACATCCTCGTAACGGGTGGCCACCCAGAAGCCCTCGTGCTGATCGCTGCGCACGACACCGTTGGCGGCGCCGCGCAACCGTTCGAGGGCCCGGTGGAAGTAGTCGCGGTCGCCCATTTCGGGGGCGAGGTGGTTGAAGTGCTCGAGGAGTTCGGTCTCGTCGATCGTCTCGTCGAAGCTCACCTTCAGACCTCCACCACCACCGCGGTGGACATGCCGCCGCCGGCGCACATGGCCGCAACACCGATGCCGCCACCACGGCGCCCGAGTTCATGGACCAGCGAAATCACCATGCGGGCGCCCGTCATGGCGACCGGGTGACCGAGGCTGCACCCGCTGCCCTCGACATTGACGATCTCGTCGTCGATGCCCAACAGCTTCGTCGTGCCGACACACATCGACGCGAACGCCTCGTTGATTTCCCACAGCTTCACGTCGCCGATCGACAAACCCGCCCGGTCGAGAACCTTCGGAATGGCGATCGTCGGAGCGAGGCCGGTTCGTGCCGGGGTGACCCCGGCCGATGCCCACGCCCGGACGGTGCCGAGCGACTCGAGCCCCTCGCTGCGCGCCACCGAATCGTCGACGATGACGAGTGCTGCTGCGCCGTCGTTGACCCCCGAGGCATTGCCAGCGGTGATGCTGAACCCCTCGATCTCCGGGTGGATCACCTTGAGCGAGGCCAGCTTTTCCAGGCTCGTACCCCGGCGGGGATGCTCGTCGACCGCAAACTCGGTGACGCTTCCGTCGCGCAAGGTGACCTTGATCGGAGCGATCTCGGCGGTGAAGCTGCCGGCGTCGATCGCCTCGATCGCCCGCTGGTGCGAACGAAACGCCCAGTAGTCCATCTCCTCGCGGGTCACGCCGGCCTCGACCGCGGCGTTCCAGCCCACGGTGATCGACATGTCTTCGATCGGGGCGTCAGGGGTCTGCACATGACTCGGCGGTGCCCAGGCATCCCATTCGTCGGTGCCGAGCACCCGTCGGGTGAAGCGCGGCGCGGTGGAGGCCGACTCGGCTCCGCCCGCCACGACGACCGAATCCATACCGGCGCGGATCGACCCCGCGGCCGTCGTGATTGCGGCAAGACCGGCCGCGCAATGGCGGTTGTTAGCGAGGCCCGCCACATTGACGAGGCCCGACTCGATCGCGGCGTACCGGGCGAGGTCGCCGCCGCCGTAGCGCGACTCGCCCATCACCACGTCGTCGTAGCGCTGCGGGTCGATGCCGGCCCGGGCGACCGCATTGGTGATCGCGTGGATGGCGAGCTCGTAGGCCCCGACATCTCGAAGTGTGCCTTTGAAGGCGGTGCCGATCGGCGTTCGTGCCGTCGCGACGATGACTGCGTCCCCCATGCCTGTCCCCCTGGCTGAGTTCGGTGAACCCCGGATTCTCCGGTGATGCGAGTACCCTAGTCGAGTAAGGACTTACTCTCAACGCGATGAGAGTAACCGATCGCTCTCACAATTCAACTCCCGCACTATCATGGCTCGGGCGAGGCACACGTGCGCTGGGGCCTCACGCGTCGCGAAAGCAGGATCCTCATGGCGAAGACGTCAGTGGCCAAGACACCGCCACCGCGGGCCAAACGAATGAACGCAGCCGATCGGCGAAGTTCCATCCTCAACGCCGCCCGCAAAGCCTTCAGCGAGTCTGGAGACATGGCCGGCACCACCATGCGCACCATCGCGGATCGTGCCGGGATCAGCGAAGGCATCATCTACCGCCACTTCGAGAACAAGGATCAACTGTTCTTCGAAGCGGTGGTCGAACCCCTCCGCGACGCCGTCGACAGCCTCGTTGCCGCCACCGAGGGCATCGACTCCGAAACCCCACTGACCGGCGAGCGCCAGATCGAAGCCCTCGCCGGCCTCTATTCACAACTCATCGCCACGCTCACCGAGGTGCTGCCGCTGCTCGGACTCGTACTTTTCGGCGACCCGAAGGTGGCGCGACGCTTCTACCGCGAGCACTTCGAGGTGGCGATGGATCGCCTCGCCGGAGCGTGGGCGGAGGTCGAACAGCGTTACGGCCTCGAAGTCGATTTGACCGCGATCTCCGCGCGCGCCGTCATGGGCACCGCGCTCATCTTGGCCATCGAGTCGAAGTACGCGAAGGAGCACCCCTCGCGAGCCGACCTGTCGCGCAGCGCCGCTCTCGGCACCGTCGAGGGTTTCTTCCCCACGCTCAACGGCTGAACCGCGCCGCATGCGTCGTCGTCGCTCTGACGTCTTCGCGCCCTGATCGGTCCCACTACTGTGCGCGCATGGCTGACATGACCCGACCACCCGAGACCGTCGAGGAATTCCGGCGCAACCTCGACGAGGTTCGTTCGCGGATCGTCGACTCCGCATGCCGGGTCGACCGCGACCCCGCGGAGGTTCGCCTTCTACCGGTCTCGAAGACCGTTCCCGAGTCTCGATTGATCAACGCAATCACCGCCGGCTGCACCCAACTCGGCGAGAACAAGGTTCAGGAGGCGAAACGCAAAGCCGCCAACCTCGCCCACCTGGGGGTGTCGTGGTCGGTGATCGGTCACCTTCAGACCAACAAGGCCAAAAATGTCGCCGCGTTCGCGGATGAGTTTCAGGCGCTCGATTCGCTCCGGGTCGCCGAGGCCCTCGACCGTCGCCTCCAGGCGCTCGGGAGGTCGCTCGACGTGTTCGTGCAGGTCAACACCTCAGCCGAGGAGTCGAAGTTCGGCCTTCCGCCCGAGGAGGTCGACGGGTTCGTCGCTGAGCTTCGCCACTTCCACGCGCTCCGACCGGTCGGGCTGATGACGCTCGCGGTGTTCAGCGACGACCACACCCGGGTCCGCGACTGTTTCATCAGGCTGCGAACCATCCGCGACCGCCTGCGCGAGACCCGCCCCGACGGCATGGGCCTCGAGGAACTCTCGATGGGAATGAGCGGCGATTTCGAGTTGGCGATCGAAGAGGGGGCGACGGTCGTGCGGGTCGGCCAGGCGATCTTCGGGCCCCGCGGACTCCCCGATTCGCACTACTGGCCCACCACCTGACCCGTTCCCACCACCTGACCCGTTCTCCGATAACCAGTGGTCGTGATCACGACCACTGGTTATCGGAGAACGGGCCGCGGCGGGTCGGCCGCTGGTCAGCCGCGACGGGCCAGCACCTTTTCGACGGAGAGGCGGATCGGCGCGCCGTCATAGTTGTCCGGCGTGATCACGCTGTAGGACCAACCCTCGAGCGAATCGACCGCGATCGGGCCGCTGGAAGCGCCGACCATCGAGTAGTCCCACGGGGAGGTGCCGTCGGACTTGTTGTAGCTCCAGTAGGCATCGAACTGACATGTCGGATAGCCCTCGACCGGAAGCGAGTTGATCTGGCACGCGAACCCGCCGATCTCGTCGTAGGTGAATCCGGCGTTGGTGAGCGCAGCGAGGCCACTCGCCTGAGTGCCCGGCGCACATCCGATGGCAACGGTGTTGTTCAGCTTCTGGAAATCGACCACGACGGTCACTCCCTCGCCGGCATCACACGGCTGACCGACGACCTTGGGACCGCTCGGAGTCTGCGGCGCGCAGCCAGCGGCGAGCGCCGCACCGACGGCGGCCATGGCGGCGAGGCGGCGACGCGCCCGATTCGGGGTGGTGGATGTGGTGTTCATAGATTCCTCCTGGCCGTTGCCGGGAGGAGCCTGTCGGTCCGCCCGCCACGACCCTCGTTGTCCTCGACGATGGTTGAAGCACGTGCCGATGTGGCACCTGCCGACGACGGGCGATCCGGCTCGCATCTCGGTCGAGATGCACACGGCTGCGGGACAGCGCCGGAGTCTCACCGGCTTCCCCCGAACGTTCGGCTACTGGTTATCTCCGTGGGAATCACGGCGCACGAAGCGTACTCCAGACGCGTCACGTGGCACCTCTTGACCACGGACCGGCCGGCCGGTGGCGCCGACAGAGGCGTTCAGGGAACGAGCACCACCTTGCCGACCACCCGACGATCGAGGGCCTCGCGCAACACCGCGGCCGCCTCGTCGAGTGGCCGCTCGCTCGGCGCCGCCGGCGAAAGCGTCCCCGCTACGACGGCATCGAGCACCTCGCGCAACAACACGCCCTGATCGGCCGGGTTGTGCATCGCCCACGCCCCCCAGTCGACACCGACCACCGAGCGGTTGTTCAACAGCACCTGATTGGTGGGGATCTTCGGGATCGTTCCGGCAGCGAATCCGATGACCGCCAACCGCCCGCCGAATCGCAGCGCTCGCAGCGACGCCTCGGTCGCATCGCCGCCGATCGGGTCGATGACGACATCCACCCCTCCGGGCGACAACTCGCGGGCGCGGTCCTTAATCGGCTCGGTCGAATAGTCGATCGTCGCGCTCGCTCCGGCGACCAGCGCCGCCTCGAGTTTCTCGGCGCTCGACGCCGCTGCGATCACCGTCGCACCGAGCGAACGCGCCACATCGATCGCCGCCAGACCGACTCCTCCACCGGCACCGAGCACGAGCACCGTCTCCCCGGAAACCACGCTGATGCGCCGGGTCAAGGTGAACCAGGCCGTGCAGTAGCTCTGAACGACCGCTGCCGCCATCGCCAGCGACAGATCGTCAGGCACCCGCGTCACCGCCGCGGCCGACACCGCGATCTGCGACGCGTACCCTCCGAGTCCCCCCGCCGCGATGACTCGATCGCCGACGTCGAGCCCCTCCACCCCTTCGCCGAGCGCGCTGATCACCCCGGCGCACTCGCTTCCCGGCGTGAACGGAGGCGGAATCTTGATCTGATAAGTCCCGGCGACGAAGAGCGCGTCGACGAAGTTGACCCCCGCGGCCGCGACCTCCACGACAACCTGTCCGGGACCCGGTTCGAGGTCGGGGTGTTCCTGGACCTCAAGACCCTCTGGAGCCCCCCACTCGGTACACACAACTCGGCGCATGGGACTCACCCTATCGGGGGCATCGAACCCGGGCGACCGGTAGCGTACGGCCAGAACCAGGAGGATTGTCATGTCACGTCTCGCAGTCGTCACCGGCTCCGCCGGAGGCATCGGTGCCGCCACCGCCACCACCCTTGAGGCCGAGGGATACGAGGTCATCGGTGTCGACATTGCCGGTGCCGAAATCACCGCAGATCTGTCGACCCCCGGAGGTCGCTCCGCCATGGTTGAGGCCGTCACCGAACGCACCGGCGGGACCCTCGACGTCCTCGTCGCCAACGCCGGCGTCATGAACACCGCCGAGATGTGCCTACGCGTCAACTACTTCGGCGCGGTCGCCACCCTCGAGGGCCTGGCCCCACTGCTGGCCCGCGGGGAGTCCCCCCGAGCGGTCGTCACCGTGAGCTCGTCGATCCTGAACGTGCAGATGCCCGCCGTTGTCGAGGCCTGCCTCGCCGGCGACGAGGCCCAGGCGATCGAGCTCGCAAGCGCGCCCGGCGCCATGGACATGGCCGGCTACCCGACCTCCAAGTACGCGCTGGCGCGCTGGCTGCGTCGCAGCGCGATCGGCGACGCGTGGGCGGGCGCAGGAATCGCGCTCAACGGGGTGGCTCCCGGCATCGTGCAGACGAACATGACCGCGGAGATGTTGGCTCATGAGGACTCCAAGGAGCTCGCCGATGCGTCGGTTCCGATGCCCTTTGGCGGGTACTGCCACCCACAACACGTCGCCGACGTCATCGCCTTTCTCGCCTCCGCCCGCCCCACGCGTATCTGCGGTCAGATCCTGTTCGTCGACGGAGGTGCCGACGTGGTGTTGCGCGGCGACGACATCTGGCACACCGCCGCGATCTGAGCACTGCGGACGAGTCGAAGCCGCAGCACCCCATGGGACCCATCGCAGATCGCCCCGACCAACTCACACCGGCGTGGTTGACCGACGCCCTGCGCACGGCCGGCCATCTGCAGGTCGACTCCCGGGTGGCGACCGTCGACATGCAACCGATCGGCACCGGCCAGATGTGCGACTCGATGCGGGTACGGGTCGCCTTTGACGGCGAAACCGACCTGCCCGACACCTTCGTCGCCAAGTTCCCCTCGACCGACGCCTCCAGCGTCGCCGCCGGAAAGCTCATGCGGGCCTACGAAAAGGAGGTTCGCTTCTATCAGCACCTCGCCCACAGCCTCCCGGTGAATTCCCCGGCCATGTATCTCGCCGATATCGACGTCGACTCGGGGTCGTTCGTGTTGTTGCTCGAGGACCGGTCGCCTGCGGTCCAAGGCGACCAGATCGCGGGCACCACCCCCGAGGTCGCCCGCCTGGCCGTCGCCGAGTTGGTGCAACTCCACGCCCCGCGTTGGGGCGACGACTCGTTGGAGTCCTTCGACTGGATGGCCCGCGCCACCCGCGACCAGCGAGACCTGTTGTCGTCGATGCTGCCGACGTTGTGGCAGGAGTTCCTCGCCCGCTACGGCGGAGCGGTCGAAGCGCACCTTCGTCGGGCCGGCGGGTTCTTCGTCGAACACATCGCCAACTATCTCGACGCCGACGTCATCGGCACCGGCATCACCCACTCCGACTACCGCCTCGACAACCTCCTGTTCGCCCCCGGCGTCTTCGCGGGCACCACCGAGGGGCGCCCGACGGTGGTCGACTGGCAAACGGTCGCCTACGGCTGCGCGCCCTACGACGTCTCGTACTTCCTCGGCTCGAGCGTCGAGCCGCCGATCCGGCGTGAAATCGAGTGGGAACTACTCGCCGAGTACCACCGCGGCCTCGTCGCCAACGGGGTGCAGGACTATTCGCAGGCGTCGCTTGAAGCGGACTACCGACGTGGCACGTGGGCGGGCATGTTGATCGGCATCGTCGCCGCGGTCATGGTCGAACGCACCGAACGCGGCGACACCATGTTTCTCACGATGCTCGATCGCCACGCCCGCCACGCGCTCGACCTCGACGCGGACGAAACCATCCGCTGAGCCACCAGGTCTGAGTATCCGAGTCCGAGCCGCCGGCGGAGAGCCGCCGGCGACGACTCCTCAGCCGAGCGGTTTGGACGGGGTGAACCGCACCGGCAGCGACTTGATGCCACTCACCAGGGGAACGCCCAACGCATTGAGCGGCACCGCCGGCGCCGTCGCCTCCATGTCGCCCAAGCGATTGAAGAAGGTGCGAAACGCCACCGACAGTTCGCGACGGGCGAGGTGCGCTCCGAGGCAGAAATGGGGACCCGGTCCGCCGAAGCCGACGTGGTTGTTCGGGGACCGACGCACGTCGAAACGCTCAGGGTCCGCAAACTCGCGGGGGTCACGGTTCGCCGCGCCGTACAACATGACGACCTTGTCCCCCTCGTGGAAGTCGTGTCCCGACAACGTCACCTCACAGGTCGCGGTTCGCCTCATGAAGGTGACCGGTGAGCCCATCCGCACGATCTCCTCCACCGCGGTCGGGGTGACGCCGTCGATGTCGCCTTGCCAGATCGCCCGCTGATCGGGGTTGCGGGTCAGGAAGTCGACCCCGTAGGTGATGGCGTTGCGCGTCGTATCGTTGCCGGCCACCGCCAAGAGGATGAAGAACGGCGCCAGTTCCTCCGGCGTCAGCACGTCCTCGCCGGGCTCAGCGTTCACCAGCGCCGAGGTCAGGTCGTCCTTCGGATTGGCGCGACGGTCTCTCGCGAGTTCGCCGAGCAGCACCGACAGTTCGGTGCCCGCCCCGATGAGTGCGGTGAACAGATCCTCGCCTTCGCCGACCGTGTCGGGATCGCCCGCACCCAAGATGACGTTGGTGCACCGCAACACGCTGTCGAACTCGCTGCGGGGAATGCCCATCATGTCGCAGATGATCAGCAGCGGAAACGGCTCGCTGAACGCCGACACCAGGTCGACCTCGCCCTGTTCGCAGAACCGGTCGATCACCTCATCGGCGACGTGTTGCACCGAGTCGAGGAGGCCCTGCAACTGCCGCGGGCCGAAATTGCGGCTGACGATGCCCCGCTGTCGTGCGTGGCGCGGGTCGTCCATCACGATGAAGCTGCCGAAGAACTCCATGATGTCGGTGGGCATGTCGGCGATCGACACCGAACCCTGCCCCGAACAGAACTCCTTGGGACGCCGACTGATCTCGATCACGTCGTCGTAACGGGTGCTCAGCCAGTACCACTCGTTTTCCAGCGTGAGCGGGTTGGGCTGGTAGGTGTGCACGAACGGTGCGATCTCACGGATCTCCGCGAGACGCGCGGCTCGGCTCTCGAGCGGTTGAGTCCAGAACTCAATCGACGCAAGTTCGTCCGCCAGGGAGTCTCCACTCAAGCCGAAACCGGCCGATGATGAATCGTTCATGTCGCGACCCTACCGTGCAAGTCGCCGCTGGTTACGGTCCGATGCGTCGGCCCTGCGCGTCCCAGTGAGACTCGACCTTGCGCGAGGGCTGCACGCGTGGGGGCTCGCCCGGCATCTTGGGGTAATCCGGCGGGAAGTTGAGCTCACCGCCGGGCAGGGTCTGCCAGAGCTGCAACAGCGGATCGAGCGAATACTCAACGTCTTCCATCTCGCGCCACGGGTCACCCTCGGAGGCCAGCAGGTCCGGGACGGTGAGGAGATTGAACTGCGTCGGGTCCTCCAGGTCGCCAAGCCGATCCCACGCAATCGGCATCGACACCGGCGCACCCGCCCGGGCCCGGATGCTGTAGGCCCCGGCGATCGTGCGGTCGCGGTTGTTCTGGTTGAAATCGACGAAGATCCGCGACCCGCGAAGCTCCTTCCACCAGGCGGTCGTCACGCCGCCGTCGCGCCGTTCGAGTTCGCGTCCGAACCCGATGGCCGCGTGGCGCACGTCCTCAAAGGACCAGCGCGGTTGAATCCGCACGTAGATGTGAATGCCGCGGTTCCCACTCGTCTTCGCGAAGCCGCGAAGACCCAGTTCCTCGAGAAGCTCCCGCGCCACACCGGCCACCCGCACAGCATCGGAGAACCCGGTACCCGGCTGCGGGTCGAGATCGATGCGGAACTCGTCGGGATGATCGACGTCGCGGCGGCGCACCGGCCACGGGTGAAACGTCAAGGTCCCCATCTGTGCGGCCCACACGAACGCCGCCGGCTCGGTCGGACAAAGCTCGTCCGCGGTTCGACCGCTAGGAAAGGTGACCCGCACGGTTTCGATGAACTCGGGGGCTCCCCGCGGAAGGCGCTTCTGGTAGAAGCCGGCGCCGTCCGGGTCCTGCGGGCCGAGCGCCAGGCGCATCCCGTCACGCCAGCCGTCGGGCCAACGCTCGAGCGCGGTCGGCCGCTCCCCCAGCGAGGCCATCATCGTCTCGCCGACCGCAGCGAAGTACTCGCACACCTGCAACTTCGTGATGGCGGGCGTCCGGTCGGTCGCCTCGAACACGATGCGGTCCGGGCTCGACACTCGAATCTCACGACCCGCCGCGTTCACCAACCCTGCTGGAGCCTTGGCCATCCACCGATGCTACGACGTCGACCGGCGAGACCCCGTCGATGCCAAGATCGGCGCTGCGGCAACGCTCAGTCGACCCGTGTGAGCACCCGGCCGTAGCCGCCCTGTGCCCCGAACCCCTCGACGAAGGCCCCGTCGCTCCACGCCAGCCTTCCGTTGACCAGCACGTGGGTGACGCATTCGTCGTGTCGACGCACCAACCGGTCGACCCCGACGACATCGGCCGAGTCGTCCTCGACGATGTTGTCGAGCCGCTCATCCAACGTTGCCGGGTCGACGACCGCGATGTCCGCCCGGCCCCCGACCACCAGCCGACCGGCATCGATGCCGAGGTAGTCGGCGATTTCGCCCGTCATGCGATACACCGCCCGTTCGGGACTCAGCACCGGTTCATCGTCGCCGCCACCGCCATCGTCGCCGCCACCACCGTCAGCACTCGCCGCGAGCCGCAACAGATGCAAGGGCAGGTCGTAGAAGGCCATGTTGCGAAGGTGCGCTCCGGAATCGGCGAACCCCATGATCGCCGCAGGGTGGTTGGCGATCTGAGCGACCGAGCGCGGGCGGTCGTTCGCGACGACGGTGCGCCACCGCAACTCGTGGCCGAACTGTGCCTGCAGGTCCATGAACGCCTCGATGGCATCGACCCCGCGTTTCGCCGCCACCTCACCGAAGGTCTTGCCCACCAGGGTCTCGTCGGGGCAGCCGACGATGACCGGCTCATCAAGCTTGCGGTGATACGCACGCGGTGCGAGTTGGTTGTTCCACTGCTTGCGGAACCGGGCGCGGAAATCCGGGTCCGACATCAGCCGTCGACGAGCCTCGAGATCGCCGACTGCCAAAGCCTGGGTACCGGCGCCGAACTCCTCCATCACCGGCACGTCGAGCCCGTCGACGAACAGGTCGAACACCAGCGGCACCGCCTGGAAGCGCACGTCGCCGCGCAGGACCCGGTTGAACGCGTTCGTGGTGGCGCCGATGAACCGGTGGCTGCCATGTGCCACCACCGGATCGAGCATCGACAACAGGTTCATCCGCAGTGCAGGGCGGCCGACCCCGGCCGACATCGCCATGAGGACCGGGATGTTCCAGCGCCCCTGAAGATCGGGGACCACCTGAAAGATCCGTCCCCGTTCGCGCAGCACCTTGGCGAAGGACCGGTACTCGCCGAAAGTCGCGAACACCGACGGCGTCGGGCGCGAGTTGAACCGGTCGCCGCCGAGCTTGTCCCACGGCAGCGTGTTGAAACTCATTCCGAGGTACCCGGCGTCGAGCGCCTCGTCGAGCAGGCGCAACATTTCGCGCCGTTCGGACCGGGTGGGCTTGGCCGAAGCGTCGACGGCGCGTTCCAGACCCATGACCGACGTGCGAACGGCCGAATGCCCGAGAAACAGCGTGACGTTGGGGCCGAGTGGCAGCGACCGCAAGTGCGCGAGGTACCCGCTCGGGTCGTCCCAGTTCTTGGTGGTTTCCAGGAGCGGCAACACCACGTCGCGCGGCACGCCTTCGACGCGGCAGAACTGATCCGCGAGGTCTTCGGGCTCGCCCATCACGAAGGACAGTCCGCAACTGCCGATGAGCACCGTGGTGACGCCGTGTCGCACCGACTCTCCGAGGCTCGGGGCGATCTCCAACTCGGCGTCGTAGTGCGTGTGCAGGTCGATGAAGCCGGGGGTCACCCAACACCCGTCGGCATCGACGACCGTCGCTGCGGCCGGTGCGACGAGCCCGAGACCGATCGCCGCCACCACCCCATCGCGCACGAGCACGTCAGCTTCCACCGAAGGCGATCCGGCCCCGTCGAAGACGCGGCCGTTGCGGATGAGAACGGTTGGGGCGGCTTCGACATCAATCACGTCGTCGGACATGGTCGAACCCTACCGATCCCTGTCCCTACCCATCGCGACCATTGGCCATCGCAGTTTCGGGAAGAGTTCACCAACCAGCTTGACAACTCATCCTGATATGCAATGATAGCCCCACCTAACAGAGCCGCTCTGCTGGGTTCACACACGAGTTCCGGGGTTGGCGCCGTAGGGGTGCTGCGCCAACCTCGGGATGGTGATTCGGTCCGGGTGTTGTTCGGCGCCCGGACCGCTGTGTTTCCCGGACGCTCGCATCGGCGAAACGGGACGGAACCGATCTCAGCGGTAGGCCGCCGTGACCCGCCGAAACAACGCCGCCTCGTCGGTGTCATAGGGCGTTCCATCGGGTCGCAGCAGGTCGTGGAACCAGCCGTCCACCTCGGGGTCGTACCTCGTGAACCACGAGGTCCACGGGTAGTTCGTCTGTGTACGGCCGTCGACGAGACCCCAGGTCCAACACCCGACCCGTCGTTGCTCGAATACCTCGAGCAACGACACCGGCGATGTCGGGCGCCCCATCCATTCGGTGCACAGCAATGGCCGCCCGAACCCCTCGAGGCGGTCGATGATCTCGACGAGCTGGTGGCGCGGCTGATAGCTGTGAAAGGAAATCACGTCCGAACGTTCGAGCATCACCTTGGAGACCGGTCGAGCCTCGACGGCGCGCAACGTGTGCATGAACAGACCAGCGGTGACCGGCTGGTCGGGGTCGACGCCGTCGGCCCAGTCCCAGATCTGTTCGAGGAGTTCGGCGACGAGTCGTTGTTTGTTGCGCGCCTCATGGAATGCGTACGCCGGGTTGGGGCTGTCGGGCTCGTTGAACAGGTCCCACACCTGTACGCGATCATCCGTCGCAAACCGTCCCATCACCGCCTCGACGTAGCCGCGAAGCCGCGCCCACTGTCGGCGGTCCGAGATCACCGACGCTCCGGGCGATTGCAGCCACATCGAGTTGTGAACGCCCGGCTTCGGATCGCCCTGAGGTCCGGCCTGGGGGCGAGGATCCCAGATGCCATCGAAAAGCACGGGCATCACTCCGATGCCGTGGGACGCAGCGATCGACAACACCTCGTCGACACGATCGAGGAATCCACTCCCTTCGGTCTCCCACAACAGGTCGTGCAGGAAGATGCGCATCGAGTTCATGCCGAGGTCGGCCGCCCAACCGAGCTCACGATCGATCGTGACCGGATCGAAGGTCGCCGCCTGGAACATCTCGAGCTGGTTACCCGCCGTCGAGGGCACGAAGTTCGCGCCGACGAGCCACGGGGTGCGCTCGTACCACTCCCACGCCCGCTCCCGAGACCAACGAACCTTCGTCGTATCCAACGCGTCGAGGCGACGCCGAAGGTGACTGGTCACCCACGAGGCCGCCTCGACGGTCGCAATCTCGGCAGCGGTGAGGCGTCGTTTCATCGCTGCATGTTCGCGCACAACCGAGGACCGGTCGCGCCGGAATCACCAGGCCGGCATCACCGGCCTGGTGACAGCCGATCAGGGGCAGGCATCGCCCAGCGCAGCGCGGAACGGTGTGGTGGAGACGCCCGGGGTGACCCAGGGGTTCGGGTTCACACCCGGCCCGTCGGCCGATCCCCAGAAGGTGCACGCAGCGTCGATCGTGCCGGGAGCTCCAGAAGCGTCAGCCGGGATGACCCCGTTGACGAACCACGCCGCGGCGCGGGTCGGGTTGCCCGTGCGGTCCCACACTCCACCCACGAACGAGTTCCCGGTGAAGACGCGATCCGCCGTACGTCCGGTGCAGTCGCCGGCCGTGGCAATCGTGAGCCCAGCACGGAGTTCGTCAAAGGTGTTGCCCGTGTAGCGGTTGACGAGATCATTCGGGTTCGGGACGCCGCACACCTCCTCGTAGATGCCGGTATCGACGTTCTTCACGGTGTTGTTCGTGAAGTTGACACCGCCTGCGGTCACGAGCATCGCGGTCGGGCTGAAGGTCGGGTTGGCGGTGAGGTCGGCAGTGCTGCCTCCCTCGATGTAGTTGTCGTCGATGCTGATCGTGTTGGCGCCGAATGCCGAGTTGTCCCACTCCGCCGCCCAGAACCCGCGGAACGAGAAGTTCTGCACGACATTCTTGGTGTACTTGGCCGAGACGACGGGGGTGGCCGGACTCGCTTGTGAGATGTCGAGTGGGCGACGGAAGTTCTCCACCCGGTTGTTCGAAACGAGGTACGAACCCGAACGTACGAGGATCGCACTGTCCGCCATCGTGGTGCAGGAGTAGCTGCACAGCGGATTCCAGGTGCCGCCGTTGAGGCGGTTGTTGACGATCTCGACGTCGCTGCCGCCGTAGAGGGCGATGAGGTTCAAGGTGTCCGGCGTGAGCAGGGAGCTGTCGCCTTGCGGGTCGATCGAGAACCCGTCGATCGTGACGTCGAACTCATATGCGGCAACCGGGTGCGGGTTTCCGGGGCTGCGGAACCCCTTGACGGTGGCCTCCGCGCCTCGCGTGCCCGCTGCGGTCCCGGCGCCGATGCCGGCGTTCGGCCCCTCGAAAGTGAGCGACTTGTCGACGCTCACCATCTCGTCGTAGGTGCCTGCCCCAACCGAGATGGTCTCACCATCAGCGGCCTGCGACACGGCGTAGTTCACCGTTCCACACGCCGTGGCCAACGTTGCGCAGTCGCCGACATCAGCGGCGCCATTGACGACGAAACGGTCGGCGGTCGGGCCCGTGGGCACGGTCGTCGTCGTTCCGGGATTACTCGGGGTGCACCCCACGAGCGCCACCGCAGCCGTCAACGCGGCCGCGCCTAGATAGTTCCTCATCTCTCCCCATTTCTGGGTATCCCCCCGGATACCCGAATGAGGTCTCATGTTTACACCCGTTCGTCCAAAGGAACAAGCAATGCACTTTTGTCCCGTTCGACATGGCCACCACGGTCACCACGCTCGACAACACCCGACGCGGCCCTCTGGGCGTCGTGGCGTTGCGCCTTGCGCGCCGCCTTGGCGGCGTACATCTCCGCATCGGCTCGACGCCACTGCTGCGAGGGGTCGAGCGCCGGGTCGAACCGCGCCACACCCACCGAACCGCGAGCCTCCACCGAACCCTTCGCGGTCGCCACCGGGTCGCTGAAGATCCGCTCGACCGACGCCGAGAACTCGTCCTCGGTCACCCCGGGGTTGGGCGGGCTCACGACGACGAACTCGTCGCCGCCGAGACGGGCAAGCCAGTGATCCTCCCCGAAGAGCCGATCGAGTCGGAGCCCGACCGCGTGCAGCACGGCATCGCCGACCTCATGGCCGAGGGTGTCATTGATCGCCTTGAACCCATCGAGGTCGATGAATCCGATCAGTCGCGTTGCCGCACCGGGGTCGCCGACCGCCTCTTGAGCCAGCGACGCGAGTCCGGCCCGGTTGAGCAACCCGGTGAGATGGTCGTGGGTCGCCTCGTGGCGCAAGCGACGCTCGGTCGCCGCGACGTCGCGCTCTCGAACGACGGTCGCGAGCGCGGCGGCAAGATAGGCCACGAGCACCTCGAAGGCCTGGTCCCGGGCCCGATTTCGGGTTGGCGACGATACGATGAGCAGCATCGACCTGCCACCGTTGCGGCCGACGACGCCGAGGATCTTCGCCGGAGACCCATCGAGCCCGTCGGCAGTGCTGGCAGTGTCATCGGCAGTGTCATCGGCAGCACCGACCGCACTGCCACCGCTCGCCAGATCGACGATGTCGCGAGGCGACCGGTGGGCGACGGTGTCCGCCACGCCTTCGGGAATTAACCCGGTCGAGCCGTACTCCTCGACAATCGTCGGGCTCGGGTCGCCCTCCCAGGTGACGATCAGCGTCGCTGCCTCATAACCCAACTCGACCACCGATTCGATCGCAGTCGTGGAAAGCACCGACGAACTCGACGACGCCAAGCGCGCACTCGCGACCGTCAGTACCGCCAGCAGTCGAGCCCGGCGCTCGGCCTCCTCATGCTCATCGGCGACGATGTACATCTCCTCGACCAGGTGCTGGGCCAGGTGACCGGCCACCATGCCGAGCACCAACGCGATCCCCGCTCGGTTCGCCAAGTCGGTCATCGGCTGGACCCCGTCACCGGGCTGCCAGCGCATGATCCGATCGATGAACAACGGTGTCGCCACGGCGATCCAGCACATGACCGCGCCGCCGAACTGGAACCGCATCGCCCCCTCGAGCACGGGAAAGGCGATCACCGCCCACATCGGGCTGCCGCCTCCGGGGCGAATGGCCAACGTCATCGCCACGACCGCCACGACTCCAAGGAACAACTGGAGCCATATCAGCCGCGACACCGACGACGACCGTGCCGTGCGCACCGACAACAGGTTCGCCGCCAACAACGCCAACGGAGCGACGAGTGCCGTCAAGGCGGTCGTGACGTCAAGACGTCCGATCGAGGACGCCATCCATGCCGTGACGAGCGCGATCGCCGCCCACCGAACACCCCGAATCGACAATTCGACGGTCTCGAGCGGCCGGCGTTTGACCGAACCGTCGCTTCTGGAGAAACGGGCCGTCCCCATGGCTCACACTTCCCGTTCCGAGCCCACCGCTCGGCCTTCGGCTGCCGGAACGAGTGTGAGGGTCCGTGAGTCGTTCGGAACGAATGACCACGCGGTCAGTGCGACCGAACCGCGATCGATCGAGTCGAGCGACGATGATCCTTTTCGGGGCGACGTCGGCCGCAACACGGGCGTGAGCAACACGAGCACGCCGACGAAGACGAGCGCGGCGCTCCAGTACGAGCCCTCGGCGATCCACACCATTGGAAATCCGACGATCGGAATCATGAGCGCACCGACCCCTTCGACCTCGTCGAACGGCACCAGATCGCTGTCGACCGAGCGATTCGCATCCCCCTGAGTGACGTACCGCTCGCCGTCGAGGTCGACATCGGAAACCCGGTGGATGATCGAATCGCCGACCCCTCCCGATCGGAACCGGATGATCGCCCCCGGATCCAGGGATTCGTCGCGGTCGAGGGGTCGAAGCAACACGACGTCGCCGCGTTCGATCGACGGCCGCATCGAACCCGACTCGATCGCGGAGGCCGACCACCCGAGCACCACGACCGGCACCACGACCCACAGGCACAGCATCGACATCGTCACGACCCCGAACACCGACACCGATTCCAACGCCATCTTCGAAACGTCCCACGCGGTCAGGCGTGTACGCGAACGCTCAGACGCCGCCAGATCGTCGACCGCAGCGGTCATCGAGGTGGTGCGAGGCGATTCGATCGCCGGGACGGGGGACATGGAGCGAGACGTCGTCGACGCAGCGGCGATGCCGCTAGGCGCGGGCTTCCCAGGTGTAGCCGAACGTCGTGTTCTTCGCCTGGGCGGCGTTGTCGTCCTGCATCGTCAGGGTGAACCTGAAGGTGCGCTTCTGCCCGGCTCCGGTGGGAGTCCACGCCGTCGACAATGCGCTGGCGTAGGCCGTGTGAGTGCTGAAGAACGCGGCAAGCGATCCGCTCGTCAGGGTCGAAGACGGGGTGAACCCGGTGCATGCAGCCGAACCCCCACCCGTGCCGATTTCGACGGTCATGTCGAGGTAGGCCTCGAGGCCCGTGCCGGTCGGAGCAGCCGTGCGATAGAGCTGAATGGGGTCATTCGTGGTAATCGTGCCGTCGTAGGTCACCTCGATACACCGCACGATGGTGTCGTCGGGGCTCATGTCAGCGACGGTGAACATCGCCGACCCCGAGTCATCATCGGTGAGGACAACCCCGGCCGAACCGACGGTGTTGTTGTCGTTCGCCGTGGTGTCGGAGAACGCGGCACGTGAGGTTCCAACGATGAGGAACGTGACGAAGATGAACGAAACGGCGGTGGCGACGAGGGTGACGACGCGATTGCGATGGTTGCTTGACATGGTGTCCTCAGAGGGGTGGGTCGCGTAGCGGCATGGACATCATGTAGATCGGCATCGAGGCGTCGCGGCTGAGTGCACCGGTCGAAATTCCCAACCGAGGTAGCCCTGATGACCCAGGCGAACGCGCGAGCCGGTTTTCGACCGCTGACAACTCAACAGGACCGCCGCACCGCCGATGAGCATTCAGATGAATCGCCTCTGGATCTCGCGGGTGTTGCTGGGCTGGCTGTTGGTCGTCGGCGCGCTCACCGTCGCTACGCGCACCGTGTCGGTCGCCGCATTCTCCGACACCACCGACACCGGCGCCTCGAGTGCTGCCGGGGCGCTCAACGGGCCCAACGCGCCGGCATCCGGCGTCGCGGCCTTCCAGGCTCATCGCGTGAGCATGACGGACTGCACCGTCAAATGGGAAGCCCTGAGCGGCGGAACGGACGTCGCCAACCGTTTCGAAGTGCTCGATGAGCCGGCGAGAACCACGCGCACGACCACGCCGAACAACTCGGTCGGTGCCGACAACACGACCTTCACCCCCGGTCGGGTCCTGTCGAGCTACCGCCTGCTCACCCGTTCCAGTTCGAACTGGGTATCCCCCGACTCCGAGTCGAGCACCTCCACCTGCTTTCAGGAGGCGATGACCTCGATCGCTGCCGGAGACTCGACAACCTGTGGCATCACCACCGCAGAGAAGTTGTATTGCTGGGGCCGCGGCCAACGCGGCCGAAACGGGCAATCCAATGAACGGACCGTCGCGACCCCCGTGGCGGTCGACGCGGCGAACAACTACCGACAGGTGGCCATCGGCAGCGGCCACATGTGCGGGATCCGCACCAGCGGCCAACTCTGGTGCTGGGGCGACAACTGGGCGGGGCAGGTCGGCGACGGCTCCACAACGGTCCGGCTCACCCCCGTCAGGGTCGGCTCCTCCAGCGACTGGAGCCTGGTCGCGTTGTCCGAAACCTCCTCGTGCGGCATCCGCACCGGCGGCCGGCTGTACTGCTGGGGCTTGAACGCGTTCGGTCAGCTCGGCCTCGGCGATACCACCAACCGCTCCTCCCCGGTCCAGGTCGGCTCCGCGAACTGGCGCACCGTCAGTGGAACAAAGAGCCACTTCTGCGGTGTGCTCAACACTGGAACCGCGTGGTGTTGGGGCACCAACTGGTGGGGCATGCTCGGCGACGGCACCACCTCGGTCAGGACCTCCCCGACCCAGGTGGGCTCCGCCACGCACTGGAGCCAGATCAGTGCCGGGAGCCGCCACACCTGCGCCATCACGATGAACAGCGCGATGTACTGCTGGGGCAACGACTACTACGGCGAGGGCGGCAGCGCATCGGGGATGTCGACGACCCCGAAGCTGGTTGCCGGCAACGACTGGGCACAGGTTGAGGCCGGGAGGTTGTTGACGTGCGCCCTCAAGATCGACCGAACCCTCTGGTGCGGAGGGACCAACATCGACGGCCGCACCGGGTTGTCCACCAACACCGGTTCCACCGGCGGCTTCGTTCAGGTCGGATCGACCTCCGACAATCTCCTGCTCACGGTGGGATGGCGCCACGGATGTGTCATTCGCGCCGACGCACGCCTGCACTGCTGGGGTGCGGCGGGGACCGGGATGACCGCCAACAACATCCAGACCCGTCGAAGCTTCCAGACCGTCGCAACCGGCACCGCCTGGACCCAGATCGCACTCGGCCTTCAACACTCCTGTGCCATCGACTCCGGCACCGAGATCTGGTGCTGGGGATGGAACGAGAACGGGCAGCTGGGCATGATCAACGGCAACGACGGGTACAACGTCCCCACCAAAGCGCCGATCGGCACCGGATGGACCCGCATCACCGTCGGCACGTCCCACACGTGCGGCATCAAGACCGGCGGTGGGCTCTGGTGTTGGGGCGGGAACTGGATCGGTCAGCTCGGCGACGGCACCACCGATGACCGGTGGTCGCCCGTGCGCATCCGATCGGACCTGACCTGGAAGTCGGTCGCCGCCGGCGCCGACCACACGTGCGCAACGACCACCGGTGGCGCGCTGTACTGCTGGGGCAACAACTGGACCGGACAGCTCGGCGACGGCACCACCAGCACCCGCATCACTCCACGCCTGATCACGACGGCAAGCTGGGATGAGGTCTCGACCGGCGAGGTCCACTCCTGTGCCACCCGCACCAACGGAACACTGTGGTGCTGGGGGGCGAACTGGACGGGCCAGGTCGGCGACGGCACGTGGGCCACGCCCAAAGCAGCCCCGGTTCAGGTGGGCACCGCGACGAACTGGCGACAGGTCACCGTCGGCGACGAATTCACCTGTGCGACGCGCACGGACAACACCCTGTGGTGCTGGGGGCGCGCCGACTACGGCGAAACCGGTCTCGGCTCCACCGATGCGACAGCGGCGCCGGCACAGGTCACGCCCGGCGCCGGCGCCGTGTGGTCCACCGTCAGCGCCGGACACCGATATGCGTGCGCATTGCGAACCTCGGGAGGCGCCCTGCGGTGTTGGGGCAACAACGCCGAGGGGCAGTTCGGCAACGGCAGCGCTCAGACCCAACGGCTGACACCGCTATCGATCACCACGGGCGTCACCACGCTCGCGAAAGAACTCGGCGCCTATCACACGTGCACCTATTCCAGTTCGGGCACGGCGCTGCGGTGCGCCGGGTCGAACGAGTGGAGCCAGCTCGGATATGAGGAGTCGACGCTGGGCCCCACCCAGATCGTCTCCGTGCTGACCTGGCGCTACTGACCGGCGCTACTTGTCTGGCGCTACTCGTAGCGCTTCGGGGTGGCGCCTACTTGTAGCGGAGTACCCCTCGGATGTTGTTTCCGGCAAGCATGTCGGCGAATCCATCGTTGATGTCTTCGAGGGCATACTCCCGGGTCACCATCCCCGCGAGGTCGAGTTGACCGCTGCGATACAGGTGCATGAGGCGAGGAATGTCAGAATTCGGATTCGCCGAACCGAAGATCGTGCCGACGAGCTGCTTTTCCATGAGCGTCAAATCACACAGCGAGATGTCGATGGAGGTCTCCGACGCCGGGTGAATGTTGGTGACCACCACACGGCCACGCTTGGCGCACAGCTGCATGATCGGCCCGATCTGTTCCCCCTGGCCGACGCCCACGGCACAGATGATCTTGTCGCACATCCGCCCCCACGTGACCTGCTGAATCAACTCGAGCGCCTCACCGATGCTCGCGATGGTGTGGGTCGCGCCGAACTTCATCGCCTGCTCACGTTTGAACTCGACCGGGTCGATGGCGAAGATGTTGCGCGCACCGGCGAGGCGGGCGCCCTGAACCGCGGCGGCGCCGATGCCGCCGACGCCGATCACCGCGACGTTGTCTCCCGGCTGGACGTCCGCCGCGTACACCGACGAACCCCACCCGGTCGTCACGCCGCAGCCGACGAGGCAAGCCAGCTCGAGCGGGATGTCGTCCTCGATCTTCACACACGACATCTCGTTGACGACCGTGTGCTTCGCGAACGTGCCGAGGCACACCATCGTCCACAGATCCGTGCCGTCCTGCGCGTGGTGGCGGCTCGTGCCGTCGAGTTGGGCGCCGACGAGCAGCGCTGCACCGTTGTCGCACAGGTTGGAATGCCCGTCGGCACACGAGATGCAGTGCCCGCAGGCCGGAACGAACGAGAACACGACGTGATCGCCGGGTTTGACGCGGGTGACTCCCTCGCCGACCTCCATGACGATGCCCGACCCCTCGTGTCCGCCGATGAGCGGCGTCACCGCCGGTAGATCGCTGGTACGAGCGTGGTCATCGGAATGGCACATGCCCGAGGCGACCATCTCGACGAGTACCTCGCCGGCCTTGGGCGGATCGAGCGTGATCGTCTCGACGCTCCACTTCGCCCCGGGCTCCCACAGGATCGCTGCCTGAGTCTCCATCGTCATCTCCCCTACGGATCGGAAATCGCGAACGTGTTCTAGTCGCTCGCTGTGGTCGGGCGCATGTTCCTTCCCTCCGATGGGCAATCCGACCTAGCGTTGGCGAGAGGGTGGTGCGAACGCGCAACCGGCCTTGGTAGGCATTTCAACCGGAGGGGTTCGTAGCGGTGCAACCTGGGAGTGCAGACCACGACACCGCATCGGCCGAGCGCGTCTTGATCAGCGCGAGCCGCTTCGGAGACTGGCAACTCCTAATGAAGGGACTCATCGCCACCGTCGTTCCGACCATCGGACTCGGGGCGTTCGTCACGTCGGCACGGTCCCCCCGCGGAGTGGCGCCAAGTGCCCTCGACGCCGTGCTCGTCGCCATCGAGACCACGGTCCACCTCACGTTCTGGGCGACATTGGCGTACGCGTACGTCGACTGGCGCGAACGGGCGGGCGAGCTTCTCGCCGAGTCGAAGCCGAACCTCGCGGTGATCGACGATCATTCCCACAAGAACCGCGCGTCAAAGCGGATCGCGTTGGGCGAAGTGCTGTTGACGTTGTGGTGGTCCGGTTTCATCGTGGCCTTCGTCTTCACCCAGCGCGCCATCGGCTGGCGCGGCCCCGACGGTGACGTCGTGCCGGTGTTGAACCCTGCCGAGTGGGACTTTTGGATTCCGCTGGTCATGTTGATCTACGCCAACGCTTTCACGTTGACCATCGCCGCCTACCGCCAAGGCCGCTGGACACCGTTGACGAGTTTCGTGCTCATCGGTGACGCCGTGATCGGGGCGGGGGTGAGCTGCTGGCTGCTCACCTCGCGCCGAGCGCTCAACCCGGCTTGGATCGCCGAACTCGACTGGCTCACGGCGCACCAACGAAGCCACATGATCAGCTGGGGTGCCGCCGTCGCCGTCACGCTGCTCGGCGTGACCACCGTTCAAACCGTGGCGATGGGGTGGCGGCGCGACCGAAGCGCCCCGCCGGTTCGCTACCAGCCGTAGTGGCGCCGTCGAGACGGCTCTATGGGTCGGTGTCGGGTAACGAAGCGATGGGGTCGCCCTCGACGTCCCGGTCCCGATCTCGATCCTGATACGGGCAGTGACGACAGCCGTTGCCGCAGCAGTATCCCCGCTCGAGTAATCCGACGACCGTGAACACCAAGTACCCACTGTCCGGGTCGATGTAGTGGGACTCGCCCCGCTCGACAGCAGCATCATGGGACGATTGCCAGCGGCGAGCCATGTCGGAACCCATGACGACATTGTGCCGGGGTTGGGGTTTGGTCGTGGCTCGGGCGCGGTTGGGCTTCGCTGTCGGAGGTCGCGTTTAGTATCAAACGCATGTTCGAGGGCTTCGACAGCGAACTGAATAGCCTGGGTTCCGGGATCGACGATGTTGCGGTCCTGTTCGAGCTGCAACGCCGTTTGGATCTGCACATGATCGACGCGCTCGGGGAGTTGGATGCTGTTGGGATGACCGACGTCGTCGAGGGCCTGTCCACCAAAGCGTGGGTGTCCAAGACCGCTCGTTGTTCCGGTGTGACCGCCACCCGACGCGTTTCGGTCGCTCGGGCGGTGCGGCGCCGGTATCGGCCCGACGTGTTGGACCGCCTGCGGTCCGGTGTCGTGGGGTTTGATCATCTGGTCGTGATCGGCCGGTGGTCGAACCCGCGGATCGAACCCACCTGGTCCGACAACGCCGGACCAATGCTGGACCTCGCGGAGCATTTGACGTTCGCGAAATGGGAAAAGGTCATCGCCGCGTTGGCACGCCTCGTCGACACCGACGGCACCGAACCCGCCCCACCAGCCGAAGAATCCTGGCTCGACCTACGCGACATCCACGGCCCCGACGGTGTTATCGGTGTGGAAATCGTCGGAGAGTTCTTCGGCGACTACGCCGAGGTCGTACGCCAAGCCATCAACGACGCCACCAACCGTCACCGCAAAGCTGTCCGCAACGACGCCGAACAATTCGACCGGTCACCGACAACATCAGAATCGCAGTTGCGGGCGAAAGCGTTGATGGACCTGTGCCGGTTCGGCACCCAGTTCACCCTGTCGGGTAACTACCGGCCAGGAACCGCCGAAGTCACCATCATCCTGCAACACGACGAACACGGCCAACCACGCGCGTATTCGCCTACGGGTGATCCGCTCACCGCGGACGTGATCGAACGCATGATGTGTGACCCAGAACTCCGCGCTGTGCTGTTGGACTCGTTGGGCCAACCGCTCGATGTCGGCCATAGCGTGCGGTTGGCGACCGACGCTCAACGCGCCGCGTTGGCGGCACGCGACGGGGGGTGTTGTTTTCCCGGCTGTGAGGCACCCGCACACCACACCGAAGCCCACCATGTTCGCCATCACCGCAACGGCGGCGCCACGGCGGTGAACAACCTGGCATGTCTGTGCCGACACCACCACGGCCTGGTGCACCGCGTCGGCTGGGCCATGCACATCACCACCGACGGCTGGACCCTCTACACCCACCCCTGTGGCATCACGATCTGGGGGCAACAACACGGGGTTCAACGCCAAGGCCCCATCCCCGAAGAACTCGCGGCAGAACCCGAACCACCCGCCCGACCGAAGGTGAAAGTCCGCGGCGGAACCGTCGACCTCGCCGAAGCGATCGCCACGATCCGCCGCCGCTACGACCGCATGACCGCCACGCCCGACACCCGCATGTACCGACCCCACGACGCCCGCAGGTCAGCCTCCAGCCGAGGCTCGGGCAGGACCGGACGAACCGGCGGAGCGACGAGGGCCGGGCGAGCCACCGCCGGGCAACTCTCACTCACCCCAGCCAAACCACCCCAACCACCGATACGCCAATGAACCGGCGGCCCCAATAGACCGTGTCCGACCCCACGCGACCCCACCTCATCCCAACGCTGAGGCACCACCCCTTCCGGGACGCGTTGGCGCGCACGCGGGTCCGCACCCCCCGGGGCGCGTTCGCCTCTGCGAGTATGGGGCCATGATCGCCCCGTTCGAGATCGTCAAGACCGTCGACCTGCCAGCGCCGGCCGCTCTCGTCTGGTTCGCCCTGACCGAACCGCAGGGTCTCGCTGGATGGACCATGCCCATCGCCCCTCAGCGGGACTCCCCCACCGTCACCTTGTGGCGGGATGCCCAGCACCTCTCGCTGCACATCCCAACCGGCGACGATGGGTCCTTCCAGGAGTTCGACTACAAGATCGAGCCACTCCCCACCGGCGAGACCAATCTGCGGTTTACCCACGCGGGCCTTCAGAGCGCCTCGCCTCAGTCCATTGAGATGACCGACCTCGCGTGGGACCAGTACTTCGCGACGCTTCGGGTTTACCTGCGCGATTTCGCGCACTTGGTTCCTGCCTACATCGAGGCCGAGGCCCCAACACAGGCCTTCGGCGAAGCACCCTCGGCGGCTTGGAACAATCTCCGCGCAGCGCTCGGACTCGACGATGACGCCAACGTTGGAGCCTCGGTGCGGATCAAGCGGGTCGGGGTCGACCCGCTCGAGGGCACCGTCGACTACCTCACCGAACGTTTCGTCGGGGTGGCAGGCCGCGACTTCCTCGTACGGTTCCATCGACGCGAGGCCATCGGGCTACCGATCGCAGTGGCCCATCACCAGTACCTCGACCCCGATCACGCCGTCCTCGACGTCGAGTCGGAACGCCTCGCATGGATCGACTGGCTCGCCGAGCTCTGACCGTTGCCCTCCCAGCCGGAGCCCGCCAACCGGTGTCCGGTCCGTGTCGGCGGCCGTCACCACCTCGGCACCACGCCGCGATACGGTCATGACATGCGCAACAAGATCGTCATCGCACTCATCCCGATCCTCGCCGCGTTCATCGCAAAGCAGCTGCAGGACTACCTGCGTAACAAAGAGGCAGCAAAAACCGCCGCCTGAACGCGACCCCTGGCGGGTCGCTCCAGCCGGCCATCGCCCCACAGCGCCGGTCGGCTCAACCCGCGTCCGTACCGCGCCGGTCAGCTCAGCCCGGGTCAGCGCAGCTCGACGACCCTCGGGGTCGGCGTCGACTGGTCGTCTTGGATGTTGTTCAGCACGATCAACAACACGATCGGCAGCACAACGGCCAACACGCCCACCCCGATCGCTCCAAGGGGGACGCCGATCGACAGCCCTGCCGCGCGGCGGCGAACCAGCGTCACGAGGCCGGCTACCACCGCTAAAGCACCGATCGCCGCGCCGATCCACGGGATGAACACGAACGCCAGCCCGACGATCGCCAGGTACAACGGCACTGCGCCCGTACCGACCCCTTGCGCCTCCTCGATTGCCTGCAATCGTCCTGAAGCGGCGACCACGTCGGCTGGGTCGGCAAACGCGGCGAGGACCGACTCCATCTCGTCGTCGCGGACACCGCGCGTCGCCGCGTTCAACTGCTGAACGGCCTCGCCCAACAGCGCACGACGTGGCTCGTCGTCGAGGTCCGAGCACTTCTCGCGCAACTCGGAGTAGTAACTCAACACAAGCGGATGTCGCGACGCTGGTTTCATCGAGACCATTCTTCCAGCGTTTCACCAAAACGCGGTCGAACCCCCGGCATTGCCGGGTTCACATCCGATCGGACGCTGCCCCGCTCGCCTGATTCACCGCTCCGGCGCTTGATCAGTGGACCCGGGCGAACGCCTCGGCGGATTCGGTCTCCCCCGCCACCACCAACAGGTCGCCCTTGCCGAGCACGGTCTCGGCGTTGGCGTAGGTGAAGTTGCCTCGGCTCGGCTTCACACACACAACGGTGACGTTCCAACGCTGACGAATCGCCGCTTCGGTGAGCGTCTTTCCGACCAATTCCGCCGGAACGACCGTTTCCACCATGGCGAAGCGCTCGTCGAGCTGGAACCAATCCAGCATCCGTCCACCGATCATGTGGGCGACCTGATGGCCCATGTCGTGTTCGGGCAACACCACGTGATGCGCGCCGACACGCTCGAGGATCCGAGCGTGCTGTTTGCTGACCGCCTTCGCCCAGATGTTGGGGACGCCGACCTCGTCGAGCACCGCCGTGGCCAAGATGCTCGCCTCGATATCGGATCCGACCGCCACGATCGCGTGGGTCATCTCGTCGATCCCAAGCTGACGGATTGCGTCCACGTTGGTTACGTCAGCCTCGACGGTATGGGTCAGGTGCCTGCTGTAGGTCTGCACCAACGACTCGACCTCGTCGACGCCGAGAACGTCGCAACCGAGCCGCACCAACTCCGACGCAACGGCGGCGCCGAATCGGCCCAGGCCCAACACGACGATCGATTCGCCCGGACCGGGGCGCTCCTCCGGGGACAGTTGACCGAAGCTGCGCGGCCTCGACGCTTGATCAGCCAATGACGATCCTCTCCTCGGGATATCGATACAACCGTTCTCGTTCGCGCAACACCAGTGCCGCGAACAACGTGGGTGGGCCGACTCGGCCCAGGAACATCAACACGATCATCAAGATCTTCGCACCCGCGCCGAGTGTCGGAGTGATTCCGGTCGATGACCCGACCGTGGCCAGAGCCGACACCGACTCGAACAGCACCTCCGAGAGGCCAAATGGTGTCAACGCCAACATCGCCAGCGTCGCGGCCATCACCGCCCCGACCGCCAGGAGCGCCACCGCGACGGCCTGACGTTGCAGGTTCGACGGAACCCTCCGATGGAAGATCGTGGTGTCGCGATCACCTCGCACTTCGGCCCAGATCGCCAACCCCAACAGCGCGAAGGTCGACACCTTGATGCCGCCGGCGGTCGAACTGCTGCCGCCACCCACGAACATCAGCATCACGGTGGCCAGATGGGAGGTGTCGTTGGTCGCCGCGACGTCGACGGTCGCAAACCCGGCGGTACGCCCGAAGACGCTGTGGGCAAGGCTGTTGCCGATGGTCGCGAGGCTCGACATCGGCCCCATCGTCTTGGGATTCGTCCACTCGAACCACATGAACGCGACCCACCCACCAGCGGTGATCACGGCGGTCATCGCCAGCGTCAGCTTGGTGTGAAGGTCCCACCGTCGTGGCTCTCGAGGGTGGTCGATGAGCTGTGACCAGACGGGGAAGCCGAGCGCCCCTGCGGTCACCGCCAAGGCGAGTACCGTCAACACCACCGGATCATGGGCAAAGCGCTGCAGGCTCTGATCGAACATCGAAAACCCCGCGTTGTTGAACGCGCTGATCGCATGAAACGCCCCCATCCCGGCTGCGCTGTCCAGGCTCATGTGGTGGACCCACCAGAACTGTGCGGTCAGCACCAGCGCGGTGATGGCCTCGACGATCAAGGTCATCTGCAGGATTCGGCGCACGAGTTCGCGGACATCTCCCAACGTGAGCGAATTCGCCTGTGCCGCGACGAGCAGGCGTTGCCGCAAGCCAAGGCGTCGACTCAACACCACCACGGCCAGCGACGACATCGTCATGATGCCGAGGCCGCCGACCTGGACCAACCCCACGATGACGACGTGGCCAAAGGTGCTCCAGTGCCGCGCCGTGTCGACCACCGTCAACCCGGTGACGCTCGACGCCGAAGCCGCGGTGAAAACTGCCGTGAGCGAGGACGTATGACGTCCTGGCGCCGTCGCGATCGGCAATGACAACAGCACCGAACCGACCGCGATGGTGACCAGGATCGTGCCAACGATGTATCTCGCTGGCCGCGGCTGATTCGGCTGCGGCTCGTTGATCCGGAAGCGTCGGAGCGACATGACCACCCTTTCCGTCGCTCACGCTATCGCCGGGCGCACTCGACGGCGCCACGGACCTCCACCCGGGTCCACCGTTGCGCTCCACACCATCTGCATGGTCACCTACGATCCACCGGGTCAGCCGTTGCTGCCACGACACGAAGGGGATACACCACCGATGGGCGAACCACTCCGCTACACGCTCTCCGACGATGAAATGCCGACCACCTGGTACAACCTCATCGCCGATCTCGACAGTCCTCCTCCGCCGGCGTTGCATCCGGGGACGCTCGAGCCCGCCGGACCGGACGACTTCGCTCCGTTGTTCCCGATGGAACTCATCATGCAGGAGGTCACCACCGACCGTTACGTCGAGATCCCCGGCGAGGTGCTCGACGTCTACCGCCTGTGGCGTTCGACCCCGTTGCACCGTGCGCACCGCCTCGAAAAGGCGCTCGGAACTCCCGCACGCATTTACTACAAGTACGAAGGCGTCAGCCCGGCGGGTTCGCACAAGCCCAACACCGCGGTGCCGCAGGCCTACTACAACGCCAAGGCCGGGGTGAAGAAGCTCACGACCGAAACCGGTGCCGGGCAGTGGGGCGTGGCGCTCTCGTTCGCCGCCCAGGCATTCGGGCTCGACTGCGAGGTCTGGCAGGTCGCCGCCTCGTACCACTCCAAGCCCTACCGATCCGCGATCATGCGCAGTTTCGGCGCAACGGTTCACCCGTCGCCGTCCGACCAGACCGATTACGGGCGCTCGTTGCTCGCTGCCGACGCCGAGAACCCCGGTTCGCTCGGCATCGCCATCTCCGAGGCGGTATCGGTGGCCGCCCAGGACCCCGAGATCCGCTATGCGCTCGGGTCGGTGCTGAACCACGTCATCTTGCACCAGACCGTCATCGGGGAAGAGGCGCTCTTGCAGATGGCCAAGGCCGGCGACACTCCCGATCTCATCGTGGGCTGCACCGGTGGCGGCTCAAATTTCGGTGGCCTCACCTTCCCCTTCCTTCGCGAAAAGATGGCCGGCCGGATCAGCCCGCGGATTCTCGCCGTCGAACCGTCGGCGTGCCCGTCGCTGACCCGCGGCGTGTATGCGTACGACTTCGGCGACTCCGCCGGCATGACCCCGCTCATGAAGATGCACACTCTGGGCCACGGGTTCATCCCCGACCCGATCCATGCGGGCGGGCTCCGCTACCACGGCATGAGCCCGCTGGTGAGCCATGTCTACGAACTCGGTTTGATCGAGGCCGAATCGGTGCAGCAAAGCGAATGCTTCGCCGCGGCCATCGAGTTCGCCCGCGCCGAGGGGATCATCCCGGCCCCCGAGTCGACCCATGCGATCGCTGCGGCAGTGGCCGCAGCGAATGCCGCGAAGGAGACGGGCGAGGAACCGGTGATCCTCATCGCGCTGTCCGGCCACGGCATGTTGGACATGGCGGCCTACGACAAGTACTTCGCCGGCGAGATCGTCGATTACGACTACCCCGCCGACAAGGTCGCCCAGGCCCTCGCCGAACTACCGCAGGTTCCCTGAACTACCCGAGCGCTTTTACAGCGCTGCGATCCAGTCGGCGAGCACGGCGGCGAGGTCGGCGCCACGATCCTCTTGCAGGAAGTGGCCGCCGCCCTCGATCGTCGTGTGCGGCTGCCCGTCGGCGCCAGGGACCTTGGCGATGAACACCGCATCGGCCCCTTTGGTGATCGGATCGCTGTCGGAATAGACGCACAGGAACGGCTTCGCCCAACCCTCGAGCACCTTCCACGCCGCCTTCTGATTCCGCGCCTCGACGTCGTCGGGAGACACGGGGATGAGCGACGGAAAGATCCGCGCGCCAGCCTTGAACGAGTCGTCGGGGAAGGGTGCGTCATACGCGGCGATCACCTCGGCGGACAGATCGGTCGTGCACCCGCCGTTGATGATCGCCCCGACCGGGAACTCATCGGCGGTGGCCGCGAACTCGCGCCAGGCGCGCAGCGCGTCGGAGATCGCCATGTCACCGTTCGGCAACCCGCCGTTGCCGATTGCGATCGCAGCGAAACGGTCCGGATGCGCTGTCACGACGCGAAGCCCCACCAGGCTGCCCCAGTCCTGGCCGAAGAAGACCGCGTCGAGCACGTCGAGATGGTCCACCAACAGCTCGGTGGTCCAGGCGATGTGGCGGGCGTAGGTGTAGTCGGACTGCTCGGTCGGCTTGTCGGATCGGCCGAACCCGATGAGATCCGGAACGACGCAACGACAACCCGCCGCCGTCAGCACCGGGATCATGGTTCGGTACAGGTAGCTCCACGAGGGCTCGCCGTGCAGCAACACCACGACGCGACCGTCTCTCGGCCCCTCGTCGAGGTAGTGCATTCGCAGCCCGTCGCCCACCTCGTGATACCTCGGCTCAAAGTCGAAGCCGGGTAGCCCGACAAATCGGTCGTCAGGAGTGCGAACGCTGTTCATATCGTCGATCCAGTCATGTCATGGAGTATGCCATTGGTCACCCGACGGCCGACGGCGCCGACGAGGGAATCAGTGGGCGACCACGCGGTCACCGATCGTTCGAGTGCCGTCGGAGCCGTCGTGATCGCCTGAGCCATGGATGGCTCCGGTGCCAAAGGTCGTGTCCCGCAACATCAGCGACAAGCCGAACCCGATGGCGAGCACCACCGCGGCCCAACCGAAGATCGAGGTGATCGAATCGGCGAATCGGTACACGTAGTGCGCGTATTCCGCTGGGTCCGCGAGGCGTAAGGCCGCGCGTTCCGCCTCGCTGAGCTGGTGGGTGAACGACGGCAGGTTGCGTGCGAACTGGGCATTGAACATCGCACCGAACACCGCCACACCGAGCGATCCTCCCATCGACCGAAAGAAGTTCACCGCCGAGGTTCCGACCCCGAGGTCCTTGGTCTCGACCTCGTTTTGCACCGCGAGGATCAGCGTCTGCATGCAGAACCCGAGCCCGACACCCAACAGCGCCATGTAGCCGGTCACCAGAGTCTTGGAGGTGTCGCCGCCCATCGTCGACAACAGGAACATGGCAACCGCCGCGATGACCATGCCCGACACCGGGAAGATCCGATAGCGACCCGTGCGCGAGATGCTCTGGCCGGCAACCATCGAGGCCAACAGCATCGCCAACATGAGCGGCAACAGCACCAGGCCCGAATCGGTTGCGGAGGCGCCGTTGACCGTCTGCATGAAATAGGGCAGGTAACTGATCGTGCCGTACATGCCCACGCCGACGATGAAGGCAACCGCGGACGACACCGCGAATGTGCGCAGGTTGAACAGATGCAGCGGCAACACCGGCTCAGGGGCGCGGCGTTCGACGGCGATGAAGGCACCCAACAACACGACCGAAACGGCGATGAGGCTCAAGATGAGGCTCGACCCCCAGGCGTACTGTTCCCCACCCCAGGTCGTGACCAACACGATGCAGGTCACCGAGGCGGCCAGCAGCGCGGCACCGAGGTGGTCGATCCTCGGCTTCGAACGCGGAGCGCCGTTGGCGGGGAGCTTCAAGGCGGTCACCACCAGGGCGACCAATCCGACGGGCAGGTTCACGTAGAAGACCCACCGCCATGACAAGTTGTCGGTCAGGAATCCGCCGAGCAATGGACCGGCCACGCTCGACACGCCGAAAAGCGCCCCGAAATACCCCTGATAGCGACCGCGTTCTCGAGCGGTGACGACCTCGGCGATCAGCGCCTGGGCCAACACGATGAGCCCCCCGGCGCCGAGGCCCTGCAACGCGCGGAACCCGATGAGTTGCGACATCGACTGCGAGACTCCGCAGAGCATCGAGCCCACCAGGAACGTGACGATGGCGAACTGAAAGAGCCGCTTACGGCCGTACAGGTCGCCCAACTTGCCATACAGCGGGGTCGAGATCGACACCGTCAACATGTAGGCGGTGACCACCCAGGCGAGATGGCTGGCGCCGCCGAGGTCACCCACGATCTCGGGTAGGGCCGTCGCGACGATGGTCTGGTCGAGCGCGGCGAGAAACATACCCAACATCAGTCCGCTGAAGATCACGAGCACCTGACGATGCGTGTAGCCGGACGCGGTGAGTTCCTGACGAGGCACGGTGGAGGTCATGAGATCCTTTCGCGACGGGCAGAGACGGGGTCGACGGGGTCGACGGGATCGACGGGGTCGGGTCGGAACGCGTCAAGGTCGAGCATTTCGAGGGTTGTCAGGGTCGTGGCGAGGTGGACGTGAAGATCGGTACTGCGATCAGAGGCCTGCCACCACGCCATCACCGAACGCAGCGCCGCGATCGTGGTGGCGACGACGAAGGCCGGCCGCGGATCGCGTCCCTGGTCGACGTCCATCCGATCGGCGACGGCCTCGGTGAGGGCCCGGGTGGCGAGGTCGAACGATTCGAGGTGCCGGGGCAACAACTCCGGGTGGCGGCGAACAAGTTCGTTGCGCAACATCCAACGCTGCAGCATCGCGTCGTCACCCTCACCGGTGATGACGCTCCACAGCGCCCTCGCTGGGCGTTCGTCGCTCGGCCGATTCCGCAATGCAGACGCGGCGGCTTCGAAGCCTTGAGGGTCGCTGCCGATGACCGCCTCGTTCTTGCTGGAGAAGTAGTTGAAGAAGGTCCGAGTCGAGATGCCGGCTGCTTCCGCGATGTCGTCGACGGTCACGCCGGCGATCCCACGTTCGCTGACGAGTTCACGCGCCGCCGTGACGATGCGCACGAAGGTCTCGCGCTTTTTTCGCTCGCGAAGTCCGGTGGTGGTCATGGGCACCATGGTCGCGCTTTATTGCACGTTATGCAACTTTGCCGATGGTGCAACCTTGCAGTTTGCGCAACGTTCAGGATGGTGCAGCTTTGGAGATGGGGCGCTCTGCCCTGGGTCGGCCGCGTTCATCCGGGTTCCCACGCGCCCGGCGCCGACATGTGATGGGATGACGTTCGCAGACGGGCACCGCGCACGCCCGCGCTAAGGAGATCGAACATGAGCGGACTGCCCGGCTTCGATGCCGTGAACCGACAACTCGATGCGGCGGTCGTTATCGCCGTCGTCACCACGCCGACAGGCGACCGATCGGGATGCCTGGTCGGGTTCCACTCCCAGGTGGGCATCGAACCGCTGCGCTACTGCGTGTGGATCTCCCGCGAGAACCACACCTTCGGCCTCCTCGCGGATGCCTCGGAGTTGAGCGTTCACCCCCTCACCGACGCCGACCGCGAGGTTGCCACGCTGTTCGCCACGCGCTCCGGCGACGACATCGACAAGTGGGAGACCATGGCCCACGCCGGCCTCGCCCTCCCCGAGGCGCACGTGAGTGGCCCGATCGTCGATCTCCTGGATCACCCTGACCTCGACCACGTCGGGGTCGTCCTCGCACCGTCGCACGCACACGCTGCCGGCGGCACCGACGCCGCCGACGGCAGCGACGGCGACACGACCAACGGGTCCACGCTTCGCGTCTCGGACGTCTCCGACCTTGCGGCCGGCCACGAGGTCGACTGACCGGCAGCCGAGCGCCGGCCGAGCGCCGTTCAGTCGACGATGCCGATGATGCTCAGGTCGCGGACCCCGCCGCGGTCGGCCGAACTGGCCATCGCTGCGTAGGCCTTCAACGCTGCCGACACCTTCCGGTCGCGCGCCACGGGCTTGTAGCCGTTGTCGGCCTCGAGTTCGCCACGGCGCTCGGCGAGTTCGGCCGCCGGGACGTCGAGTTCGATCGAACGGTTCGGAATATCGATATTGATGCGATCGCCGTTGCGCACAAGAGCGATCGCTCCGCCTGCGGCGGCCTCGGGCGAGATGTGGCCGATCGACAGACCCGAGGTGCCACCCGAAAAACGGCCGTCGGTAATCAACGCGCACTTGGCGCCGAGACCCTTTCCCTTCAGATACGACGTCGGGTACAGCATCTCCTGCATCCCGGGACCGCCGCGGGGCCCCTCGTAGCGGATGACCACGACGTCACCCTCGTGGATCTCATCTTTCAGGATCGCCTCGACGGCGTCGTCCTGGGATTCGAACACCACCGCCGGGCCGCTGAACACGAAGATCGACTCGTCGACGCCAGCGGTCTTGACGATGCAACCGTCCTCGGCGATGTTTCCGAACAGGGTCGCCAAGCCGCCCTCGGCGGAATACGCATGATCGACCGAGCGAATGCAACCGTTCTCACCATCGAGGTCGAGGCTGTGCCAGCGCTCCGACTGGCTGAACGCCTCAGCGGAGCGCACGCAGCCCGGCGCGGCGTGAAACAACTCGACGGCCTTGTCGGTCGCGGCGCCACCGCGGATGTCCCAGTCTGCAAGCCACTGCTTCAAGCTCACCGAATGCACACACGACACGTCGTGGCGCAACAGGCCGGCCCGGTCGAGCTCGCCGAGCAACGCCGGGACGCCGCCGGCACGGTGCACGTCTTCCATCAGGTAGGTGCCGTTCGGTGCGATCTTCGACAGGCAGGGGACCGTCCGGCTCAACCGGTCGATATCTGCCATCGTGAACGGCACCCCCGCCTCGTTCGCCGCCGCGAGCAGGTGCAACACGGTGTTGGAGGACCCGCCCATGGCGATATCGAGGGTCATCGCGTTCTCGAACGCGTCGTAGGTGGCGATGTTGCGCGGCAACACCGACGCGTCGTCGTTGTCGTAGTAGCGATGCGCGAGTTCGACCACGAGAGCGCCGGCTGCCTCGTAGAGGTCGCGCCGAGCGGTGTGGGTGGCGAGCGTGGAGCCGTTGCCGGGAAGCGACAGGCCAAGCGCTTCGGTCAGACAGTTCATCGAATTCGCTGTGAACATGCCCGAACACGACCCGCACGTGGGACATGCCGACTCCTCAAGTCGGTTGATGTCCTCGTCGCTCACCTCGTCGTTGACCGCCTCGGCGATCACGGTGATGAGGTTCAACCCCTTGCGGACGGTGCCATTGACCAGTTTGGCCTCCCCACCTTCCATCGGACCGCCAGAGACGAACACCGTCGGAATGTTGAGCCTCAACGCCGCGTTCAGCATTCCCGGGGTGATCTTGTCGCAATTGGAGATGCACACGAGCGCGTCCGCACAATGCGCTTCGACCATGTACTCGACCGAGTCGGCGATGAGGTCGCGCGACGGCAGGGAGTACAACATGCCGCCGTGGCCCATGGCGATGCCGTCGTCGACCGCGATCGTGTTGAACTCGCGCGGAATGCCGCCCGCGGCCTTCACCGCGGCGCTGACGATCCGCCCGACCGGGGCCAGGTGGGTGTGTCCCGGCACGAACTCGGTGAAGCTGTTCGCCACGGCAATGATGGGCTTGCCGAAGTCGTTGCCGTCGACACCGGCGGCCCGCAGCAGCGAGCGGGCACCGGCCATGTTGCGTCCGTGGGTGACGGTCCGTGAGCGGAGTTCAGGCATGTTCGTCGTCCTTCGTGTGGGGCGCCCGGCGGAGGCTGACACGGAATCGGTGGGACTCCGTGCGGCACGCTCCGATGGCGGCGATGTTCGGCCGGCCGCGGCGCTCAACCAAGCGTACAACCCCGCGTCGACCCGATAACTCCCGCGGCGGCTGTGGAGCTCCGGCCGCGCTGGACTACTTCGCCAGGCGGGCGACGGCGGCTTTGGCCTCGGCGATCTTGGCCTGCGCGTCCTCACCGCCGGACTGCATGGCGTCCGCCACACAGTGGCTCAGGTGGTCGCCCAACAGCTCCACCGCGAGACTCTGCATCGCGGAACGCAACGCGGCGATCTGGGTGAGAATGTCGATGCAGTACTGCTCCTCGTCCACCATCCGGTGAACTCCTCGGACCTGCCCTTCGATGCGCCTGATCCGAGCGAGATACTTGGCCTTGTCGGCCATGTAGCCCGGATCGGTTGCGTTGTGACACACCGGCTCTGGAAGGTGCTGGTCGCCCACCCCAGGTGAGTCGAGGTCGGCGGGGCTCATCCGCGTTCCGTCGAGATCGAAGCGAAGCGGCGCAGCCGCAGGCTGTTGGATACGACAAAGACGCTCGACAGCGCCATCGCCGCGCCCGCGAGCATCGGATTCAGCAGCCCGAACGCCGCGAGCGGGATGGCGGCGACGTTGTAGGCGAACGCCCAGAACAGGTTGCCCTTGATCGTGGACAACGTTCGACGCGACAGCCGGATGGCGTCGACCGCCGCCCGCAGGTCGCCGGCGACGAGCGTGATGTCGGAGGCCTCGATCGCCACGTCGGTGCCGGTGCCCATCGACAACCCGAGATCGGCCTGCGCCAGCGCCGGCGCGTCGTTGACTCCGTCGCCGACCATCGCCACGGTCTTGCCTTCCGACTGCAACCGGGCCACGACATCCACCTTTTCGCTCGGCAACACCTCGGCGATGACGTTGTCGATACCAACCTTCGCCGCCACCTCTTCGGCAACGCTTCGGTTGTCGCCGGTCAACAACACTGGTTCGAGGCCGAGCCCGCGCAGACGGCGGATGGCGTCGGCACTGGTGTCCTTGATCGCGTCGGCCACCGAAACCACACCGCGGGCCTCGCCGTCCCAGGCGACCACGACCGCTGTTTCACCACGCCGTTCAGATTCGGCCTTCGCCTCGCGCACGTCGTCACCCACGTGGAATCCCTCGGCGGTGAGCAACGCCTCGCGACCGACCATCACCGACCGACCGCCCACCGTCCCGCGAACACCGCGCCCCTCAAGCGCCGAGAAGTCCCCCACCGGCTCGAGCGAACCGAGTTCAGCCCGCGCCCCCGAAGCGACCGCCTTGGCGATGGGGTGTTCCGACGCGGCCTCGATCGCCCCCGCCACCGCGAGCAGTTCGTTACGGTCCACGCCGTCCGCGGCCGCGACGCCGACAAGGGTCATGACCCCGGTGGTGACCGTGCCCGTCTTGTCCAACACGATCGTGTCGATCGAACGGGTCGACTCCAATACCTCCGGGCCACGGATGAGCACACCCATCTGCGCACCACGCCCGGTGCCGACCAGCAAGGCCGTCGGGGTGGCCAACCCGAGCGCGCATGGGCACGCGATGATCAACACCGCCACCCCCGCCGTGAACGCGGCACTGATTCCGAACCCGCCTCCGAGCCACACCCCGAGGGTGGCGACCGCAACGGCGATGACCACCGGGACGAACACCCCGGCGATGCGATCGGCGAGACGCTGCACCTCCGCCTTGCCCGACTGGGCCTCGGCGACGAGTCGGGCCATCTGCGCGAGCTGGGTGTCGGCGCCGACCCTGGTCGCCTCGACGACGAGGCGCCCGCTCTGGTTGACCGTCGCTCCGATCACACGGTCGCCGACTGCGACGTCGACGGGCACCGACTCTCCGCTCACCATCGACTCGTCGACCGCTGAGGCGCCCTCGACCACGAGGCCGTCGGTGGCGATCTTTTCGCCGGGGCGCACGACGAAGCGGTCGCCGACGACGAGTTCGTCGATCGCGATGGTGACCTCGACGTCGTCCGGTGAGCGAGGCACTGAGACTTCCTTGGCCCCGAGTTCGAGGAGTGCGTTCAGCGCCGCACCGGCTTGACGCTTCGAGGTCTTTTCGAAGTACCGGCCGGCCAACACGAAGGTGATCACGCCCGCCGCCGCTTCGAGGTAGATGTTGGCCGCTCCGTCGGTCGGGGCGACCGACAGTTCGAACGCGTGCGTCATCCCGGGCTCACCCGCGGTGCCGAAGAACAGTGCGTACAGCGACCACACAAACGCTGCGGTCGTGCCGACCGAGATGAGGGTGTCCATCGTCGCCGCGCCGTGACGGAGATTGATCAGCGCCGCACGGTGAAACGGCCACGCCGCCCACACGACCACGGGCGCTGTGAGGGTCAGCGACAACCACTGCCAGTAGGTGAACTGCAGCGCCGGCACCATCGCCATGGCGATCACCGGAACCGACAGCACGACCGCACCGACGAGACGCTGGCGCAGCGCGATCAACTCCAAGTCGTGACCGCTCGTCGCGATGCCGTCGGCGGGGTTGGCATCGTTGCCGACGGGGCGGGGTTGGCTCGCGCTGTACCCGGTCTGTTCGACGACGTGAATCAGATCCTCGACCGACACGCCCTCGGGCACCTCAACGTGCGCCTTTTCGGTCGCGTAATTGACCGACGCGCTCACCCCGTCGACCTTGTTCAGCTTCTTTTCGATCCGCATCGCGCACGAGGCGCACGTCATGCCGCCGATGTCGAGATCGATCGTGTGCAGGGTTGCGTCAGTGCTCATCGTGGTCCTCCGCCTCTTGCGAGGCGTCGGTGCCGGTGTGATGGTCGGACTCGATGCGCTCCTGCCACCGCTGTCCGGCACCGTCGGGCACAACGACCCGTCCGATTCCGAAGGACGCGCCGAACACCACCACGAGCGCGACAACATACGCGCCGAGCCGCGTGCGCACCGACGCCTCGCCGGCCATGATCAGACCCGCGCAGCGCGGTAGCCGGCTTCGTCGACTGCCGCGATCACTGCTGCATCGTCGAGTACCTCGTCGGATTCGACCACGAGCACTTTGTCCGCGGCGCTCACCTGCAGCACCGTGACGCCATCGAGCGCCTCAACCTCCTGTCGCACCGCCGCCTCGCAGTGCCCACATGTCATTCCATCCACCGTGTATGTCGTCGCAGTCATGATCGACCTCCTGATCACCCCAACCATACCCCCCTAGGGTATATTCCCGCCACCCAGCCCCATTTCCGATAACCAGTGGTCGTGATCACGACCACTGGTTATCGGAGAACGGGTCATTGGCCGGGGCCTCGGTCGGGGCCATGCCCTGGGCCCTGCCCTGTCGGCCGCTCGCCGTAGGCTCCGGAGATGGCCCCGACCGAGGCAACCCGCTGGCTCACCGCAGACGAACAACGCACCTGGCGAGCGTGGCTGGGCATCAACGCCCTCCTGGCGGCCACGCTCGATCGCCAGCTGCAGCGCGACGCCGCGATTCCCCACGCGTATTACGTGACGATGGCGATGCTGTCCGAACAACCAGGCCGCTCCTGCACGATGAGCGAATTGGCGGCTGCCACGCGCTTCTCTCCGAGCCGGTTGTCCCACGCCGTCACCAAGCTCGAAGCCAACGGGTGGATCGAGCGGCGCCGGGCAGAGGGCAACGCCCGCCAGATCATCGCCACGTTGACCGACGAAGGGATGCGCGTGGTCGAACAGGTCGCCCCCATTCACGTCGAACACGTCCGGACCGTGTTGTTCGATGCGCTCAACGAGGAGCAGGCGACCGCGCTCGGCGATGTGCTCGAAGCGATCCTCGCGAACCTCATCGAACTCGAGGACGCACCCGGCGATCGCTAGTGCCGTGGCGACTCGTGTCCGCCGCCGACACCTGCAACGATGTCGGACGCCACACGCAACGCTGCGCCGGACGTACCGGGCTGATCGCCCCGAGCCGACGCAACCCACACGAAACGAGGGATGATGGGACTCATCGAATACGAGACCAGCGAGAAGTTGAGCCGCGAACAGGCCGCCGCCAAGCTGCGCGATCTCGCCGACCAACTCGCACGCCACAACGAGGTGGCCTTCGAGCGCGACGGACTTCGCTACACCGTCGATGTTCCCGATGAGGTGACGTTGTCCTACGAGATTGAGGTGGGCGACGACAGCGAGATCGAAATCGAGATCAAGTGGTGAGCGTTTCCTGAGCGTTGGCCGCCCAGCCGGCTTGCTCACGAGGCAGCACGCCGAACCGGTAGCTCGAGGCCACGATGGCGTCGTACACATCCTCCTGGTGATATGCCATCACGCCGCGATCGCCCTCGGCAGCCCCGACCGCTACGTGGAGCGGGATGAGGTGATCCTCAGCCGGGTGCGCAAAACGCGCGCTCGGGGCCTCGACCCAGTTGCGCAGGCGCTCGGTCCGCTCCGAGACGGGGCCGTCGACAACAGCCGACTTCAGCCATGCATCGAATTCGGCCGACCCGACGCGCCCTGCTTCGCCGAAGGCCCGCATGTTGTGAAACGTGAACCCGCTCCCCACGATCAGCACGCCCTCATCTCGGAGCGGGGCCAGTGCCCGTCCGAGCGCCAGGTGATCGTCGACGTTGTAGCCCGCCCGGATCGACAGCTGCAGAACCGGGACTGAAGCCTCGGGGTACATCACGGCGAGCGGGACGAAGGCACCATGGTCGTAGCCGCGTTGTGCATCTTCGGCCGAAGTGATGCCGGCCCCCGTCAGCAGGTCGCGCACGCGAGCCGCCACCTCGGGGGAACCCGGTGATGGGTACTGCAGGTGGTAGGTGAATTCCGGGAAGCCGCCGTAGTCGTAGTACATGGTCGGCTGCGGGGAGGTTTGCACGGTGAATTCCCGCTCCTCCCAATGAGCGGACACCACGAGCACCGCCCGCGGGGTGAGGCCCAGATCGGCGGGGATTGCCTGCAGATGACGCTCCATCGGTTCGAGGTCTCCGGGAAGGAGGTCCTTGATCCACGGCCACGGCCCACCGCCGTGCGAGATGAAGTAGGTGGGAAGACGGACGGGTTCGGTGGACATCGGATGCCTCCAGGTTCTCAAACCGCCTCCACGACGGTAGCACTTATTTGAACCCTCAACTATCCCCGTCTATTCCCCCACGCCGCCTGTTCTCCGATAACCAGTGGTCGTGATCACGACCACTGGTTATCGGAGAACGGGCTAGTTGGGCTAGCGGGCTAGCGCTATTGCCGAGGCCGCGCCGTTTGCGATCGCGACCGCGACGAGCACACTCGCAAAGGCCCGCAGCGACGCCGTCGGTGGGAGCTTCGGGGCGATGCGAGCGCCCACCACGCTGCCGATCAGCATGGCGATGACGAACGGCATCGCCAGGTCCCACTCCACCGTGTCGAACCCGCGGATGAGTAGCGCCACCAAGGAGTTGCCGGCGACGATCAACAGCGAGGTGCCGATGGCTTTGGCCATGTTGAACCCGAGTGCCAAGGTCAGCACCGGAACGATCACAAAGCCACCACCGACACCGAACAGACCGGTCAGGAAACCGACTCCCATGCCGGCGACCAGAAGCCATCCGACACTGATCGAACCGTCGACCACGGACTCGCCGGCGGCCTCCTCCCCCGCCCGGGTACACGACGGACACGCCGTCAACATGCGGTGTGCTGCGACGAGGATCAACCCGCTGAACAACAGCATCAACAGGTCGTCGTCGAGGTGGGTGTGGACCTCTTTGCCCGCCCAGGACGCAACGGCACCCGCTGCGACGAAGGCCGCCGCCACCCCGACGCGCACGTTACCGCGCCGCGCATGGGACACCGACGACACGACCGCCGAGACACCGACGGCGACGAGCGAGATCGCGGTGGCCTCGGTGAAGGTCAACCCACCGAGGTAGACGAGCGCCGGGACGGCGAGGATCGACCCCCCGCCGCCCAGCGCTCCGAGCAGAACGCCGATCACAAGACCGGCGATCGCGGTCACCTGTCGCCCAACCCGCAGGCTGCGGCGATTCCGAGTGCGCTGGCCCCGCCGACCAGATCGGACACGTCCGCGAATCCTGCCGCCTCAAGGACGCTTGAGCCGATCGCCGACCGAGCGCCGCCGGCGCACACCACAACGGTGGGACGTGCCGGGTCGAGCCCTGCGTCGTCGATCGCTGCGCTCAACCTTGGCAGCGGAATGGTGATGGCGCCCTCGACCGGGGCCGCCTCAACCTCGCCGGGATTGCGCACGTCGACAAACTGCAACGACTCGCCGAGCGCATCACGGCGGTCTGCGAACTCGACCGCCGTCAGCCGCGATTGGCGCCTGGACCGCTCGGGATGCTCGATCAGCACCCGCTCCACCTCGCCGAGCGCGCCGGCGACGTTGTCGAAGCCGATGCGCGACATGCGCAGCGCCGCCTCGGTCACCGCGTCGGCATCGCCGATGAGCAGCACCGGAGTACCCGGACCCGCGAACATCCCGACCTGCTCGGCAAAGCGGCCAGTCAACGGAACCGAGATCGACCCGGCGAGGTGACCGGCCGCGTAGGTGTCGGCGGAGCGCACGTCCACCGCCATCGCTCCGAGCGCCTTGATCCGGTCGAAGGCCGCGAGATCGAGCGCATCGGGAGCATCGTTGTGGGCACGAATGGGTCGCAGCTTGCGGTTGAGCGTTGCGTCGTAGCCGAAGTACCCCGGGGTGGTCGGCTGGCCATCGGTGACGATCGCCACGAACGTCGCCTCGTCCATCGGCTGAACGGCGTAGTTGCTCACGCGCTGTTCGCCGATGGTCGAAATCGTCTCACTCGACAACGACTTACCGCAGGCGGATCCGGCGCCGTGGGCGGGAAGGACCAACGTGTCGTCGGGCAGCGTCATCATCCGGTGCACCGAGGAGTACTGCTTGGCGGCGAGTTCGTCCGCCGGCACGTCGAACGCGACGAGCAGGTCCGGCCGACCGACGTCTCCGATGAACAACGTGTCACCCGTCAGTGCTGCGACCGGGGCGCCCTCGGGTTCGGCGCGGACGATGAGCGAGATGGATTCGGGGGTGTGCCCCGGCGTCTCCCAGACCTCGACCGTGACGCCACCGAGGTCGATGACGTCGCCATCGGCGAACAAGCGGGACTCGAATTCGGTCACCGCGGCCGAGCCGTAGCCGATCGTCGCACCGGTGGCGGCCGCAAGTTCGAGGTGGCCGGACAGGAAGTCGGCGTGGAAGTGGGTCTGCATCACGTACTCGATGCTCAGGCCGTCCTCGGCCGCCGCGGCGAGGAGCTCGTCGACGTCACGACGGGGATCGACCGCGATGGCACGACCGGTGTTCAGGTCGCCGACCAGGTAGGCAGCCTGCGACAAACAGCCGAGGTAGAACTGCCGGATCAGGACATGATCGGGTAGCCCGGAGACTCGCTCTCCACCGGGAACGGTGGAAGCGGCGAGATGAGCGGGCAACTGGGTGGGCGGTTGGGCGGTCATGATCGGACACCTCCGGACGTGGTGGACGTGGTGGACGTCGTGGATGCCGTGCTGTTGAGCTTCGGCTGACTGGTGAGATCGACCGGGGCGGGAGTCGCTCCGGTGAGGGCTGCGGCAATGGTGGGCATGTCGCAGGTTCCGGCGTTGCGCCGGTTGTAGGGGAGTTTCATCAGCATCATGCCCATCGCACATGTGTTGGTGACGGCAGCGAAGACGAGGCCGAGCCCGAGCGCGCCCGCCACCCAGCGGGTGTGGGGCCAAATGATGCTGAGCAGAATCGACACGGCGACAATGCCGCCGGCAACCAAGCGGACCTGACGCTCGAGGGTCCATGGCTGGGGACCGTCGAGGTGACGGAGTGCGTGCCCGCCCGCCGACCACGCCTCGATGCCGCCGTCGAGCACGTGCACCGTGTCGAGTCCCGCTTCGCGAAGCTGCGTCTCCGCGGCTTCGGCGCGACGCCCCGACTGGCAGATGAGCACGACCGGGTCGGTGGTGCGAGTCAACTCCTCACGGTGTTCGGCGAGGTTGGGCAGCGGCACGTTGTAGGAGCCGTCGATGTGGCCGACGGCGAACTCGCCCGGGGTACGAACGTCGATGAGCCGTACGGTCGGATGCTCGGTTCGCAGTCGAGCGAGATCGGCGGGACGGACGGTGACAGTCATGATGCTCCTTGTTCGAAGATATACCCCTATGGGTATGTAAACCATACCCATAGGGGTATATGCTGTCAACATGAAGTTCCCGGAAGAGGTCAACGACGACGTCATCAAGCGATTGCGCCGCGCCGAGGGTCAGGTCCGAGGGGTGCAACGCCTCATCGAGGAGGGCGCCGACTGCAAGACCGTCATGACGCAGCTGTCGGCCGCCCAGGCCGCACTCCAACGAACGGGCTTGCGCCTCATGGCAGCAGGCATGCAGTACTGCCTCGTCGACCCCGACCGCGCCGAGGCCGAGGGCATGACCGTCAGCGATATGGAAGAGATGTTTCTGAAGCTCCGCTGATGCCGGCGTGGAGCGTGGGGATGTGACGGTACCGGCCGTCGATCCGCCCGCGGGTCAGGCTCCGGGGTTGCCGTCGGTACGGGCCCCCAGCCATGTCGGCCACGGCACGGGCGGGTTGGGCAGCGGTTCGATGCCACGCTCGGCACACAGCGCAACGAAGCCGTCCCGGTCCGCCGGAATCGCACGCGGGTCTCCGCACATGACCTCATACATGGTCGCCCCCTCGGGCCCCGCGGTGAGCGGTCCGAACACGGCGCCGAGCGGCAAGGTGATGGAGGTCCCGGGCCCACAGATCCGATCGCCGATCGCGACCTCACCGGAGAGCACGAAGACGTAGTGATCGGATGCGTGACCGTGCTTTTCGACGACCACGCCGGGGTCGTAGCGCGCGTAGATCACCATGCGTTCGGGGGTCCACTCCAGGAACTTCTCCCAGATCGACACCCGCCGACCGTCGTGAGACTGAGCCTTCACCTCAACCCAGGCGACGTCGTCGATCGACACGATGGTGGGGCCAGCCGCGGGGCCGGCCGCAGAATCGGAATCGGCAGCAGCGGTGTCGGTTGAGTTCGGAGGCGTTTCGGCGGTCATCGTCGCTACGCGTTCTGCAGGAGGGCTTCGTTGGCCTCGGCGGGAAGTTCGCTCAGCGGCCGGGCGATCTCCTCGACCGTCGGCCCGAACTGTGCCGCGGCAGGGGCGAGGGCCTCGAGGTCGAACCCGTAGACCTCCGCGGCGTTCTCGCCGAGGACGCGTCGAAGGTCGGCCTCAGGCCAATCGCTCATCGTCTGGCGAATCGCCTCCCGGGTGAACGGAGCGGTGCCCTCGTCGTGGGGGTAGTCGCTGCCCCACATGATCTTGTCGATGCCGAGTTCTCGAAATGCCGCCACGTCGGTTGCCCTCGGGAAGCTTGCTCCAACCCAACAGTTCTGCTGGAAGTACTCGGTTGCCGAGCGTGCCAACACGTGTTCGGGCTTGAACCGCAACTCGCCGACCGCACCACGGTCACGCACTTTCGCCAGCATCTCATCGAGTTGGGCCAGCGTCGGAACCAGCCACCCCGTGCCCTGTTCGGTCATGACGAACTTCAGTTTCGGGAAGCGGTCAAAGACCCCACTGAGCATCATGAACATGAACGGCCGCCGCGAGAACGCCGGAATCTCGGCGAGCATCAACAGCGCCGAGGACGGGTGTCGGGCGTAGGCCGGAGAGCCGGACCCGCCATGGCTGTTGACCGGCACCTCAAGTTCCTCACACACGGCCCAGAGTCGGTCGTAGTCGGGATGATTCAGCGGCAACACCCAGTCGCAGTCGGGTGGAATCGTCGGCAACAAGATGCCACCGCGCAATCCGTTCTCCTTGATCCAGCGCACATCGGCGATCGCATCGTCGATGTCGTTGAGGAAGATCTGCCCGATCCCCGCGCGCCGTTCGGGAAACCGCGAACAGAAGTCGGCCAGCCATCGGTTGTGGGCCCGCACCCCCGCGTGGCGCAGCTCGTACTCGTCGTCCTTCGGCGGGCGGGCGAACAACACGAAACTCGGGAAGAACGGCGGCACGGTGTTCGGAAAGATCACCTCGCCGACGACGCCATCCGCGTCCTGTTGGCCGTTGCGCATCTCGTCGTCCCAGTTGCGGTAGCGCCGTTCGTCGCCGAGGTCGCTGAACGGGTTCGAGTAGCCGCCGCGCCACTCGTCGAAGGCCTCGTGGTACTCAGGGTCGAGGTATTCGCGATAGGCGGCGTGGCTCGCTCCGGCATGGGTGTCGGACGAGATGATGGTGTAGTGATCACTCATGTTTCCCCCTTTTGCTTTCCGCATAGTAACTTAGCGGTAGCCCAAATGTGTGAGGGGGAAAGATGTCCGTTCAACCACTGACCAAAACCGGCGCCCGCGGTTCCGAGTTGCTGACTTCGATGGAGGAGATGCCGTGGATCATCTCGGTCGACGATCACGTGATGGAACCCCGCGACCTCTGGCAACAGGAGCTCCCGCCCTCCCTTCGCGACCGTGGCCCCAAGGTCGTACGCGAGAACGTGAAGCTCACGTTCAAGGGCGGCCACTACGGCTTCGAACGCAACGCCCCCGACGGCGACCCGTGCGACGTCTGGGTGTTCGACGATCTTGTGATGCCCACCGGCCGGCTGCACGCCCCCGCGGGGATGGACAAGTCGGTCGTCGTCAACGTGCCGGCGATCTACGAGGATTTCCGTCCGGGCACCTACGACCGCGACGAGCGCCTCAAGGACATGGACATCAACCGTGTCGAGGCCGCGGTCAACTTCCCCAACATCTTCCCCCGTTTCTGTGGGCAGGGATTCGCCGAGCGCGAGGACAAGGAACTCGCGCTGGCGTCGTTGCGCATCTACAACGACTGGATGATCGACGACTGGTGTGGCGGTGCCGGCAAGGGTCGCCTCATCCCGCTCACCCTCATCCCGCTGTGGGATCCCCAACTCGCCGCGGAAGAGGTCCGCCGTTGCGCCGCCAAGGGCTCGCACGCGATCGCTTTCTCCGAGAACCCGTCGAAGCTCGGTTTCGGCACCATCCACTCCGGCGAATGGGATCCGCTGTGGCAAGCCTGCGACGAGACCGACACCACGATCACGATGCACATCGGGTCCTCGTCGTCCATGCCGACCACCTCGCCCGACGCCCCGCTGGCGGTGTCGATGTCCCTCAGCGCGATCAACGCCCAGGGTTCGCTGCTCGACTGGATCATGAGCGGCACGCTCGACCGGTTCGCCGACCTCAAGGTCGTGTATGCCGAGAGCCAGGTCGGCTGGATGCCCTATCTCCTCGAGCGCGCCGACATCGTGTGGCGCGACGGTGCCGGCGACATCAAGCACCTGCCGAACCTGCCGAGTTCCTATGTTCCCAACCGCGTGTTCGGGTGCATCTTCGACGACCAGCACGGCCTCAACAGCCGCCACGCGGTCGGCATGGAGTCGATCGTGTTCGAGACCGACTATCCCCATGCGGACGGCACCTTCCCGCACTCGCTCGACGTGGCCTATCGCCTGTGCATCAACGCCGGAATGACCCACGACGAGGTGCACTCGTTCCTTCGAGGCAACGCCATTCGGGCCTTCGGGCTCGAACGCTTCGGAATCACCGAGTGAGCGACGCCCGCACGGTCTCGAGCGGCACGGTCTCGAGCGGCACGGTCGCACAGCGGGGGGCGGTACTCGCTCCCCGCTTCGACTGGGCCGCCGAGGCGGGACTGGCCGACGATGAGGTCGGCGTGCTCACGCGCCTGTTGCGGATTCAGATGTTCGTGTCCGAGGCGCTCGACAACCTCGTCGCCCCCCACGGGGTGAGCGTCGCCGACTACATGGTCCTCGCCTCGATCCGGCGTGGATGCACCTCCCCCGCCGAGTTGTGTCGCGTCCTTCGGCGCACCACCGGCGGCATGACCCTCACCATCGATCGCCTCATCAACACCGGCTGGGTCGAACGCACCCCGGACGAGACCGACCGACGCCGCATCGTGGTGTCGCTGACACCGGACGGGCTGGCCAAGGCCACCGCCATTCACGGGGCTCTGCACGCGTGGGACGACGCGCTGGACCTGCCCGAGGCCGATCGCGACCGCATCGGCGTGGTCCTCGACGAGGTGACGCGACATCTCACCCCGCACACACACGTTCTGTAGGTAATTGCGGTGGCCATGACCACCGGAATTACCTACAGAACGCTCACGAGTGGGCGTGGCGCGGGCTTCGGGCCGGGATGGCCCACGTGAGCGCGGCGGCCAGGAGCGCCGAGACGGTGCAAATCACCAGCGTCGTGCGCATTCCCGACTCCGAGGGCAGCACGTGGTCGCCGATCGTCACCGTCATCTGGGCGAGCACCACGCCGATGACAGCACTCGCGGTCGACGTGCCGAACGAACGAGCGAGCGAGTTGAACCCGTTGGCGGCCGCCGTCTCCGACAGGGGCACGTTCTCCATGATCAGCGTCGGCATCGCCGCGTAGGCGAAGGCCACCCCGACGCTCACGATCGACGCGAACAACAGCACCGACCACGCAGAACCCGAGGTCAACAGGACCTGGGCCAAGACGTTGCCAGCGCAGATGATGAGCACTCCTGCGAGCAACGACATCTTCGCTCCGCGTTCCGCCGCCAGTTTCGCCGCGGCCTGCGACATCGCGACCATCAACAATCCGCCCGGAGCCATCCACAGGCCCGCCGCGAGCACCGACTTGCCGAGGCCGTATCCGGTCACCTCCGGCAACTGGAGCATCTGTGGTGCCAGGAGGTTCATCGCATACATCGAGAACCCGGCCATGACCGAGGCGAGGTTGGTCATGAGCACCGGGCGACTCGCGGTGGTGCGCAGGTCGACGATCGGAGCCTCCACACGCAACTCCCAGGCGCCCCACATCGCCAGGACCACGACCGAGATCGCGAACAGGCCGAGAATCGTCGCGCTCCCCCACCCCCACGAACCGCCCTTGGAAATCGCCAGCAGCAGCGATCCCATTCCGACGGCCAGGCCGCCGACGCCGACGAGATCGACCGACCCCGGTCGACGCACGGGCGACTCCGGGACGCCGACTGCGACCAACGCTCCCAACGCCGACCCCAACGCCGCGGCGAACCAGAACAGCGCCGACCACCCCCACCGATCGGCGATGAACGCCGCGACCGGCAGGGCGAGCGCTCCGCCGGCCCCGAGCGAGGAACTCATGAGGGCAACTCCCGACCCGAGTCGTGCGGGGGCGACGATGTCGCGCATCAGGCTGATTCCGAGCGGGATCGCCCCGATACCGAGCCCTTGCACGCCACGGCCGAACACCACCACCGGCAACGAGGTGCTGAGCGCACATACCACCGCCGAACCCGCGAGAAACCCCATGCAGATCAGCAGCATCCGCTTCTTGCCGAACATGTCGCCGAGACGCCCCATCACGGGGGTCGAAACGGCTGCGACGAGCAGGGTCGCGGTAATGACCCAACTGGCGCTTGCCGCGTCGGTGTTGAACAACGTCGGAAACGACGGAATGAGCGGAATGACGATCGTCTGCATCACCGAAACGGTCATTCCGGCTCCCGCAAGCACCCAGATGACCCGGGTGTCCGAAGCGGCCGCCTCTGACGGGATGGATGAGGAATCGGGGGACATGGCACTCACGATCAGACCCGGGACTCTCGGCGCGATAACGCGCGATCGGGCAGCGTTCATCCTGACGGAGCCGATGCGTGGCGTCACATTGGACACGATGGCAGCGGGTCGCTACCCGGCCCATGCACGGGTGCGCCGCAGCTACCCGACCCATTCACGTTCTGTCGGTAATTCCGGTGGCCATGACCACCGGAATTACCTACAGAACGCCCAGGGCGGCTTAGGGCGGCGAGATGGGCCAGCGCTCACCGAGTAGAACGAGTCGATGGAGATTCACGAAGGCAGTCGCGCCGCGGTCGGCGCCATCGATGTCGTGCGGGTCCTGCCCCGACGGACCCGGAGAACCGTTGGGCCGTGGTGCTTTCTCGACCACATGGGTCCGTCGACGGTGAGCGGCGCGCCCGGCCTGGGGGTCGGGCCGCACCCCCACATCGGGCTACAGACCGTGACCTGGCTGCTCGAGGGCGCCGTGTTGCACCGCGACAGCCTCGGAACCGAACAACTCATCCGACCGGGGCAGCTCAACCTCATGACCGCCGGGCGGGGCGTCTCGCATTCAGAAGAGACCGCCGGCTACTACGACGGAGCGCTGCACGGGGTACAGCTCTGGGTTGCGCTGCCCGAGGCCGGCCGCGCGATCGAACCGGCCTTTGAACACCATGGCGAGCTGCCCGTGGTCGAGATGGGCGACGCACGAGCGACGGTTCTCATGGGGACCTTCGCCGGGGCGACCTCCCCAGCACGGCGCGACGGTGCCATCGTCGGAGTCGAACTCGCGATGGCACCCGGGCGGTGTGAATTCGCACTCGATCCGACCTTCGAACACGCGCTCACCGTCGTCGACGGCAGCCACGTCGTCGTCGACGGGGCCGACCTCGCCGCCGACCGACTCGCGGTGTTCGGACCGGGACGAACGAGTTTGAGCGTGCAAGCCGGTGCGCCGGCCCGCCTGATGCTGATCGGCGGCCCGCCTCGCGCCGAGCCGATCGTCATGTGGTGGAACTACGTCGCCCCCTCCCGCGACGAGATCGTCGAGGCGCATCGGCAGTGGACCGCCGAAGACGCACGCTTCGGCACCGTGGCGTCGCCGTTACCCCGGGTGCTCGTCGACGGACCGCCCTGGTGATCGGCCGAGGACGGCGCCGACGCCAACGCTGGTCGGCGGGGTTTGATCCACGGTGGCGTGAGCTCGTCTCCAGGCGCCTCAACGCCTGGAATGCGCTGGACGATGAGGAGCGCGAGCGCCTCGAGTTCCTCACGATGGCGCTCATGTTCGACAAGAGGTGGGAGGCCGCGAACGGCTTCGAGCTTACCGACGAGATCCAGGTCACGATCGCGTCTCAGGCGGCGTTGCTCGCCCTTGGGCTTCCTGACGACGTCTACCGCAAGGTTCGAACGATCCTCGTTCACCCGACCACCCTGGTGATGCGCGGCGAACACTCGCAGGTCCCGGGCATCGTCAGCAATGCCGACATGGCGGTCCTCGGCCTCGCGGAGCACACCGGAACGGTGATGGTCGCGTGGGACTCGGTGCTGTCCGATGCCCGCCGTCCCGGCAACGGGCACAACGTCGTCATCCACGAGTTCGCCCATCAACTCGACATGTTGGACGGCACGACCGACGGCACCCCACCGCTGGCGACGACCGAACAGTTCCAACGCTGGGTCGATGTGTGCACCGACGCGTATCGGCAAGTCTCCGCCGGCCATGGCGGGCGATCGTTGCGGTCCTACGCCGGCGTCAACCCCGGAGAGTTCTTCGCCGTCGCCACCGAAGCGTTCTTCGACGACGCCCGCGAACTGCGCCGCGAGCACCGTGAGCTCTACGAAGTGTTGAGCGAGTACTACCGCCAAGACCCGGCATCGCGAACGGTTCGACAGCAACGACCGATAGCGTGACGCCTCGTGAAGGCCCTTCCCCGACCTCGCCCGGCTCGTGAACTCGTCGCACAGATCCCCGAACGGGCGAACGTCGTGTTGGGTATGTCCAACGGCGAGGCCCACGGGCTGACCGACGCCCTCGAACACGCGGCCGCCGATGGAGAACTCGTCGGCGTTCGAACCCACCAGATGCATGCGTTGCGCGACCGGGGGTATTTCGACGGCCGTTACGGCGACGCGCTGCGTGGCGTCAGCTATTTCCTGTCCCACATCACCCGCCGCCATGCCGCGGCCGGCACCGTCGATGTCGTGCCCGCCCACTTCAGCGAGGTCCCGCTGCTGTTACGCATGTTGGACCGACTCGTCGTGTTGACGGCCTGTTCCCCGCCCGACCGCCACGGATACGTCAGCCTCGGCACCAACGCCGACTACGTCGCGGCGCTACTCGGGCACGTGCCGGTGTATGTCGAAACCAACCCGAACATGCCTCGAACCGCCGGACGAAACAGCATCCATCTCAGCCAGGTCGCCGGCTGGTGCGAGGGTGAGCGGCCACTCATCGAGGTCGTTCCCGCCATGCCCGATGAGCGAGATCTGGCGATCGCACGCCTCGTCGCTGAGCGGATCGGCGACCGCGCCTGCATCCAGGCCGGAATCGGATCGATCCCCAACAGCGTGCTCGCCAGCCTCGGTGACCGCCGCGACCTCGGCCTTCACACCGAGTTGTTGTCCGACGGGGCGATCGACCTGATCGAGTCCGGCGTGGTGACCGGCGTTCACAGCGTTCGTCGCCCCGGCAAGGTGGTCGCGACCTTCTGCCTCGGCAGCAGGCGTCTCTATGAGTTCCTCGATGAGAACCCCGTGGTGGAAATGTTGCCGGTCGACTGGGTGAACAACCCCCGGGTCATCGCCCAACAGCCGAATTTCGTGTCGATCAACGGCACGGTCGAGGTCGACTTCATGGGGCAGGCGGCATCCGAGATGATCGGCGGCGCCCTGTGGTCGGGTTCCGGCGGGCAGGCCGACTTCGCTCGGGGCGCGTTGTATTCGCCCGGCGGACAGGCGTTTTTGGTGTGTCGGTCGACGACGGCGAACGGATCGGTGTCGCGCATCGTCCCGCGCTTGGGCCATGGACAGGCCGTCACCACGTTGAAGAACACCGTCGACAAGGTCGTGACCGAGTTCGGGGTGGCTGAGCTCCGCGGCAGGTCCATTCGCGAGCGCACCCACGCATTGGTGTCGATCGCCCACCCCACCCATCGAGACAGCCTCGAACGCGAGGCGCGGGCACTCGGCTGGTGGTGACACCCGGTCCGCCACCCGGTGCGAGACTTGAACCGTCAGACCACCGAGACGAGGAGACCGACATGCAGATCGAAGTGTGGGCCGACGTGGTGTGCCCGTGGTGTGGGCTCGGGAGTCACCGTCTCCATCGGGCGCTCGCCGAGTTCGAACATCGCGACGAGGTCGAGATCGTGCACCGTGCGTTCCAACTCGATCCCGGCGCGCCCGAGGGGAGGTCGCGCTCCACGATGGAGGCCCTCGTCGAGAAGGGGTACCCGGCGGAACAGATCGCTCCGATGACCGAGCGCATCGAACAGTTGGCACAGGCCGAGGGCCTCTCCCCCTACAACGTGGCGAGTGCCCGCACCGGGTCGACGGCGCTGGTGCAGGAGCTGTTGGCCTTCGCCACCGATGTGGGCCTCGGCGAGGAGGGATGGGCCGCCGCCTATGCCCGTCACTGGGGCCGCAACGAGGACGTCTTCACCCTCGACGGGGTGCTCGAACTCGCCGAGGAGATCGGGCTCGACGTCGACGAGGCCGAGGCGGTGCTCACCGATCGCCGTTACCGCGACCGGGTACGGATCGAACAGGACGAGTCGCGCCAACTCGGCGCGACCGGCGTGCCGTTCGTCGTCATCGATCGGGCGTATGGCATCGCCGGGGCACAGCCGGCCGAACAGATTCTCGATGTCCTCCAGGCCGCTTGGAGCGAGACCCACCACGGCAAGGCGGAGCGGTGACCCCGGAAACCGCCGACGCTCCCGTGCCGGCGAACGATCGGCTGCGGTTGTCGATGCTCGACCTGGCGGCGGTCGGGAGTGGCGAAACCATCGCCGAGAGCTTCGCCGGCAGCGTCGAATTGGCCCGGGCCGCCGAACGTTGCGGCTATGAGCGCGTCTGGTACGCCGAGCATCACAACATCGCCTCGATCGCCTCCTCGGCCACCGCCGTGCTCATCGCGCACGTCGCCGCGCACACCTCGACCATTCGCCTCGGTGCGGGTGGGGTGATGTTGCCGAACCACTCCCCTCTCGTCATCGCTGAACAGTTCGGGACCTTGGCCGAGCTCCACCCGGGCCGTATCGACCTCGGTCTCGGGCGAGCACCGGGCAGCGATCAGGCGACGTTTCGCGCGCTGCGCCGCGACCCTCGGGCCTCGGAACGCTTCGCGGACGACGTCGTCGAACTCCAGGGGTTCCTCGGCGACGAGTCTCCGATTCCCGGCATCACCGCCATCCCAGGCAAGGGCACCCATGTCCCCCTCTACATCCTCGGCTCGTCGCTGTACGGCGCCCAACTCGCAGCGGTGTTGGGCTTGCCCTACGGCTTCGCCTCGCACTTCGCACCCGACCATCTCCACGACGCCGTGCGGATCTACCGCGATCGGTTCCGGCCGAGTGCCTATTGCCCCGAGCCCTATGTGATCGCCGGGGTCAGCGTCATCGCGGCACCGAGCGAGGAGGAGGCCGCGGAACTGCGCGAGGCAACTCGACGCGCCCGGGTCAAGAGTGAATCATCCCGGGTTTGATGCACCCTCGGGTTATTGGGTGCCAACGGTTTCGTTGGACCTCTGGGCGGCATAATACGCGGCTTCAGCCTCGACTGGGGGCACGCGTCCGAGACGGTGCATCAGCCGGTCGTTGTTGAACCAGCCAACCCAGTCCGCAGTGATGTGCTCGACATCAGACACGTTTCGTAGCGGGCCGCGTCGAAACGGCGAATCAGCTCGGACACACTCGGTCTTGAACAACCCGATCGTGGTTTCAGCCAGAGCGTTGTCGTATGCGTCACCAACCGTGCCGATAGATGGTCGAAGCCCCGACAGGACCAGGGTTTCACCGAAGCGCACCGCGGTGTATTGGGACCCGGCATCGGAGTGATGAACCGCCCCCGCAACGCTGTGGCCCTGACGTTGACGCAACGCGACGGCTTGGCGGATCGCGGCCTCGACAAAGGACGTGTGCTTCGACATCGACGCTTCCCAACCGATGATCGCACCCGCGTACGCGTCGATCACAAACGCCACATACGCGAAACGGCCATCAACCAGTTTCACGTAGGTGAAATCAGCGACCAGCAGCCGGTTCGGGGCGTCAACACGGAACTGGCGGTCCACAAGGTCAGGAGCCCTCACCGCAGCCGGATCCGCAACGGTGGTGCGTACTCGGGCTTGGCGTCGAACCCCGTGCCAACCGTTGAGTTTCATCAACCGCTCAACCGTGCACCTTGCGACAGGGATCCCTTCGCGACGGAGATGAGCCCACATTTTGAGCGACCCATACACCGCTTCAGGGCGACGCCGCCCCGTGTGGTCAGGCTCGTGATAGCCGGCGAGGATCTCGGTGATCGTGGCGTCCCACAACGCCCGTTTCGAAGGCGCTCTGGCCGCCCAGGCGTGAAACGTTCTCGGAGCGATCTTGACACCAGACGCGTTCAGCGCCCGGCAGATCGAAGCGACCCCGAAACGGGTTTTATGGGCTGCGATGAACTCGCAGAGCTCGGACGTTGTTAGCGACGTGAGCGCGGGTCGCTCTCCCGCACGAAGAAAGACGTCGCAGCTTTCAACACCTCGATCGTTTCTTCGAGCTCACGGTTCTTGCGTTTCAACTCGCGGATCTCTGCGGCGGCTTCGCTGGTCACGCCTGGCCGTTCACCACCATCGACCTGTGCTTGACGAACCCAGTTCCGCAACGTTTCGGCATGCATCCCCAAACGGGTAGCGACTGCTTTGATCGCTTGCCATTCCGACGGGTACTCCCCGACGTGATCGGTCACCAACCGGACCGCTTTCGCTTTCGTTTCCGAATCGAATCTTTTCGGCATAACACTCAACCTTCCAAGAAAGGAGAAGTGCATCAAACCCGGGACGGTTCAAGAGTCTGTTCTCGCGAGGAGATGCGCCGCTCAACGACGACGAGGTGTCCGCCGTACTCCAGGGTTCCGGCGCTCGAACGATCGACCACATGATGACCTACTCGGTCGCCGGCACCCCGCAGGTCTGCGTCGAGTATCTACGTCGATTCGCCGATCTCGCACATGCGGACGAGCTGATGGTCGTGCACCAGACCAACTCGGTAGCCACCCGGATTCGCTCGGTCGAGTTGCTCGCCGAGGCGGCCGGCCTCGACGCACCCACCGCAGCCGACGACGCGACCGCTACCGCTACCGCTACCCAGGACTGAAACACCGTCCAGGACGCAAACTACGGCCGGTAGCGACAACTGCCCCGGTCGATCACCGTCGTCTCACCCACGCGAGTGCGAAATACAGCGGCACCGTCGCCCACTCGCCAGATGTCGACGCTCAACGTCTGACCGGGCAGCGCCCTGCTGGCGAACCCATACGTGCACAGACCGCGCAGGATTAGACGATCGAAGCCACCGAATGCCGCGAAGGTCGGATTGAAATGCAGCAGAGACGCGGACGACAGAGATGTCAGCCATCCCGCAGACAGTCAAAGTTAGATGGCCTCGGATCCGTCCAGGAAACGGCGTAGTTCAGGTTCAACAGCACTCCATGCTTCACGCCAAATAGCGAAAAGGTGAACATCCTCGAATGTATTTCCTTCCCTAATCTGATGCCTCATTCTCCCCTCGCGCTGGACAACAGATTCAGGCATAGGTCCGAACTGAGACAGGTCTCGGTCTCGGACTTGCAGGGTCACCTTTCGGAGATCGAGAACCGTGAAGAGGAATGATAGATATAGTATAGCGGCCTCGATTGAGAGGCCGGTATCACGAGAAAGGGACCGGCGAAGGGAATAGAACGACATTTCACCAACGCCGTTCCGCTCCGAGTGAGCCGTCAAGGCCAGCAACGTAACCGCACTACCGCTAACCGTCTCCTCCGCCACCACAAACCCAGCGACCTGGTTCGTGATATCAGCAATCACCTCCGCCGGATGGATGTACTGACCCGCGGTTGGCAACCGCCATCCCGTATCCGGGCTGTTCACCAGATCAAGAATTAGCTCCGCATCAGCCATCCTCGGCGCACGCAACCTCACCCGGCCTGATCGAAGACCTCCTTGTGCATGCGCCTCGCTCAACGAGCCGAGTTCACTGCGTGATAGATAGAATCGATCCACTGCAGAAAGAGGCGAGCTGCCGCCATCATTGGCCTTGGATACAGCACGCGCTCGATCCATTCCCTCCCGAACCACGTCCTCACCCAAAGAAAGCACCATTGTTCTTACGGATAAAGTACAGTCGAACGCCAGAACAGGTGTCATATGACATCATCGCGTTCGGCTGATTAGCGTCTTCCGACATTGCTCTTGACTCATTCCAAAGACTATTGACTGAACTCATCTGGTCATTGGTCACCAAGTCCCAGTTCGATGGTTTGTTCGCACCGTACTGATTGTTGCATATGTCCATTCTCTCATTGCGATTTGCTAAATCAGGGCCTGGTGGATTGCTCGACGTGACCGGCTGCTCATGTGCCAAAGTCATAAGAAACACCCACCCCCTATCCTTAGTAGTTACCGCGGCTCGCGCATTCCAGGACGCGTGCATGAACGCGTTGTCCCTACTACCGTCCATCGGCCAACCATCCTCTGCCGGCAGGCGGCCAGGACGAGTCAGTGCATCTTCCTTCGCTGCGGTCGATGAGGCGTAAGTAAGTAGGCATTTCGTCGTCGAAGTAGCACACACGGCAACTTCGTAAGTATTCACTACGCCACTAAGCGGATAGGCCGCCGCTTCAGGTGTGCCCAGCGTCGGGAATACAGCCGCCACGGTGGCCGCAACTGCCGTCGCTTTGATACCATTATTGGCACGTCTCATTGGTCTGCTATTCTTGCTCACGGATTCACCTCCTGGACCGTGATCGACGCGACGGCATCAGCTGCCGTGCATTCAGCCGAAGTTGTCAATGAGACTGAGATCCTACTATCTGCAGTCGGCACCCACGAGATGGTTCGGAATCCCTTGGACGGATTTTGCGAAACCCATACACGCCCACCATCAGCCCCAACGTCATTAATAACCTCCACCCTTTCAGACATTACTTCTGATTTCAGTATCGCTGGCTCCCCTTTAGATGCCAGAAAGAGTGAAACGGCGGAAGGTACATCGCAGAATATAACTGGCTCGGAATAGATGGGCGTCCAGATGACATCAAATAGTTCCGACGGAGCAGGGACCGGAATCCCAGAGGCCGCGACCTGTCGACCACCCTCATCAAGGAACCGAGACATTGTCTCAACGCCAACCCCGAAGCTCTTCGCCATCGTTTCAAGGGCTTCTTCGTCAGTCGGCAACCCATTTGCTATCTGCTCCAAGCTCTGCGCACGCCATAGACCAAAGGATTCGACCGCGATATCGACGCGCTGATCATCTGACAGATCCTTGATGCTCGCTCTATCTCGATATACAGGAAGGAGCACGACGCCATCTTCGATCATGTCGACTATTGCATCTTCACGGACTTCCTCCGTTGCCAACGCCACCTCAGCAGCCTTTTCGGAAGCTAGCCCTGGTGAGTGGCGGGCCTCTCCGCACCCCGCTCCCAATATCACCAGAAAAGGTACGAGAACATAGCCACTTGTAGTCTTCTGAATACCCATCGATCCCCCTTCAGATTAGGATACTACCAGCGAATCACTTCATTCGCAGCCGGCCGCGATACCGACGACGGTAGAGTAGAGACAGCCCCGCTATCACGCACATCCCGAGGCCCAGCGCCACGAGCCAGACCGTCGCCGCCGGTGATGGACCTCGAACCTCGTCGAAGCCATGTACCGATTCCCTGAATGTGCAAGTCGGCCCAGGTGGCCACGCCGACCATCGGAGTTCACCGTACTGGGAACTTCCTTCAAATGGTTCACAGACTGTGGAACCAAGGATGCCAACGATCACAGTGTACGCGATTCCAACAAGAAACACCATGATCCAGATCCCCATTGCAATCAAAATAGCCACGCGGAGGCGCGAGCGATTCGATTCCTTGGGGCCTTGACGCGACAATCGGTCAGTGTTCATTCTTACAGTCGCCTTAGAAAGGGTTTCCGTCGCCGAATTGTGTTCACAGCATCATTCTTGGTTGCGGATGAGTTCAGCATCAATGGTGAGCGACCGATTTCAATAGTATAGCGAACTTGCTCGGTCGAGTTGCTCACCGAGGCCGTCGGCCTCGGCACACCCACCGCGGCCGACGACGTAACCACCGTCCAGGCCTCAAACACCGTCCAGGACGCAGACTACGGCCGGTAGCGACAACTGCCCCGGTCGATCACCGTCGTCTCACCCACCCGAGTGCGAAACGCCGCGGCACCGTCGCCCACTCGCCAGATGTCGACGCTCAACGTCTGACCGGGCAGAACCGGCTTGGAGAATCGACCGTTCATCGACACGAACCGCGACGAATCCCCCTCGCACAACGACTGCAGCAGCGCCCGACCGGCGAACCCGTACGTGCACAGACCGTGCAGGATCGGACGATCGAAGCCACCGAAGGCCGCGAAGGTCGGATCGGAATGCAGCGGATTGCGGTCACCGCAGAGTCGATAGAGCAACGCCTGATTCGCCAACGTCTCGTATTCGACCGAGACGTCCGGGTCACGTTCGGGAATCGTCACTTCGGATGTCGATTCCGCGCCACTCCCTGAGGAGCCAGCGGAAGCACCGGCAGTACCGGCACCGGCCTCTTCGGCGAACCCGCCTTCGCCACGGATGAACGCCCCGGTCAACGCGGTGAAGGCCGGCTCCTCCGACTCGATATCGGTTGCCACCGCCTCGATACGCACCAACGCTCCCGACCGCTTGTCCACGATGTCGGCGAGACGTCCCACCACCGAGACCGCGCCGCTCGGCGACAAGGGCCGATGCAATTCGATCGACTGCTCGGCATGGACGAGCATCGCCGGGTTGAAGGCGCCGATGTTGCCCAACACGTCCATCCCCGAGATGCTGTGCACCACGGCGAAGGTCGGCAGCGCCTGTGGCTCGACCCCGGTCGTGTTCTCGGTCGTGAACGCCAACTCCTGCAATGGATCGGGGTACCCCGCGCCGACCGCCAGTGCGTAGAGCATGGTGTCGTCCGCGCTCCACCGCACCTCGACCGGCCGGCCGACCGACCCGATCGATTCAAGATTCAACGCCATAGCGGGCTCCTTTGTCTTTGGTCACTGCATTCGTTGGGACAGCGATCGTTGCGGCTGCGTTCGTCGGAACCACCGCCGCCGGGCCTCACTCCTCGGGGGCCTCGGCAGCGGTCGATGCCGCCCAGCGATAGTCGGCCTTGCCCGCGGGCGAGCGCAGGACCCGATCGACGAACACCCAGGCGCGGGGCAACTTGTAGCGGGCGATGTGTTCGGCCGCGGTCGCCTTCAGGTCAGCGATCTCGGCCGTCTTACCGTCGGCCATCTGGACGATGGCACACACCTCGGACCCCCAACGCTGCGACGGACGCCCCACCACCACGGCGTCGGCAACGTCGGGGTGGGCCACGATCGCCGCCTCGACCTCCTCGACGAAGATCTTCTCGCCCCCGGAGTTGATGGTCTGAGAGTCGCGCCCGAGGAGTTCGAACGATCCGTCGGCCAAGTACCGGGCGCGATCGCCGGGCACCGAATAGCGCACACCGTCGATGACCGGGAAGGTGCGTGCCGTCTTCTCCGCGTCGTCGAAATAGCCGAGCGGGGCACTGCCGCGTTTGGCCAGCCAGCCGATGCCCTCATGTCCGGGCTCCAAGACCTCGGTGAGATCCGCGGATACCACCATCGATCCCGCGACGGGGGCGAAGGTCGCCGGTTCGGCCGAGGAGTCCTTCGTCGTCATCGACGTTCCTTGGCCACCGCCCTCCGAACTACCGAGTCCGTCGACGATCATGAGGTTCGGCAAGACCTCGAAGTAGCGCTGCTTGATCGGCTGGGTCAGCGCGGCACCACCGGACAACAGGATGAACAGCGAACTGACGTCGTGGTTGCCGCGTTCGATCTCTTCGAGGATGGGCCGACCGAAGGCGTCACCCACGATCTGGAGGAACTGGATCCCCTCGCGCTCGACGCACTCGCAGATGTCGACCGGATCGAGACGTTCGACCACGTTTTGCACGACGATCGTCGAGCCGGTGTTCAAGCCAAGGAAGGCAATCCAGTGGCCCGCACCGTGCATGAACGGCGCGGCGGGCATCGACACGAGCGAGTTCGCCTCTGCCGCTCCGGCGACCTCGTCGAGGGTCTCCCACGGCTCCCCCGTCGCCTGGTTCAGTCCACCCATCGACGACCGGAAGATGTCGGCTTGACGCCACAGCACACCCTTGGGCATTCCGGTCGTGCCACCGGTGTAGAGGATGTACAGGTCATCGGGCGACCACTCGCCGGCCCACGAGGGCAACTCGTCGGAAGCCGCGGCGAGCGCCTCCTCGTACCAGAGCGCACCCGGCAGCAACTCGTTACCCGAGTCATCGGCGATCTGGAGGAGCAACGTCAGTTCCGGAAGGTCGTCGCGGACCTCGGCGAGGGTCGGGGCAAAGGCCGAGTGATACACGATCGCCTTCGACTTGGAGTTGTCGAGCAGATACCGCAACTCTTCGGCCACGTAGCGATAGTTCACGTTGACCGGAGCGACGCGGGCCTTGAAGGCCCCGATCATCGCCTCCAGGTACTCGTTGCCGTTGTAGGCGTAGATGGCGAGGTGGTCCTGGTGGGACTCATGAGAGGCGAGACCCTCACGACCACCCGGTCGAGCACCGAGCCCATGATCGTGCAGGACGTGTGCCAATTGACGGGTGCGCCGATTGAGCTCGTCGTAGGTGAATCGGTGCCCCTTCGCCACGATGGCCGTTCGATCCGGCACCCGTTGCGCCACCGCTTCGGCTACCGCCGCGAGGTTGTGTTGTGGCACGTCGTTCATCGATCCCCCTGTGATCACAAATCGGTCGGCCCGGCGGCCGCAAGGTCGACGATGCGACCCGAATGGTGTCGACATGATGGCACTTGTCGCGGCTTGGATGTCGAACGCGAGCAGTACGATTCGACCTGCGATGCCAAGCGCTCGAACACCCCACACGACGAGTCGACCCGGGCGAGCCCGAGCATCCTCGACGGCGACCGGCGCCCCGGCGGTTCCGTCATGGGGCCGACCGATCGTCACCTGGATGGGTCGCATCGTGGTCCTCGCCGGGCTCTGGTGCATCATCGCCGTGCCGCTCTCGCTGCCGTCCTCCGGCGTCGCTCCCGCGTTGGTCGACTGGGTGAACCGGGGCTTCGGCCTGCTCAACATCCCGACCGACGCCAACTTGTTCACCGGGGCGATGCTCGGGTCGATCGGCAGCGCGCTGGTCGTTCGCAAACGCGCCGCGCTGTGGTTCGTCGCCGTCGGATTCCAGGGTGGCTGGTTGCTCGCCGCCCTGGCGGTCACCGTGTTGAGAACCGCGGAGGTCGGCGCCGTTCCCAAAGTCCTGCTCGACACCCCTGTCGAAGTCGTGCTGTTTGCGATCGAGACCGTCGTGGCCGTCGTGTTGCTGTGGGTGTTCTGGAGGGTACGGGGAGCGTTCACGGCGCGCGTCGCCCCACGGGCATTGCGACGATCCGTGCTCGCCCTCCTCGTCGGCATCGCCATCTCCGCCGGCATCGGCATCGTGTTGTCGGAACTGGCACCCGGGTCGCTGCACGACCGGTTCGTTCGCGCCGAATGGGCGATTCGCACCGCGTTCGGCCTCGGCGCCGACCCCGACATCGAATTGATCCGCGGCACCGGCGACCCGTGGGTTGCCACCGCCATCGGGGCCATGTCGACAGCAGCACTGGTGTACGCGGGCTGGGTGTTTCTGCGCTCGTCGCGGCTCACCGACTTCGTCGACACCGACGACGAGATCGCCGTGCGGACGCTGCTGGCCGACTACGGGGAGAACGATTCGCTCGGGTACTTCGCGACACGTCGCGACAAGGCCGTGGTGTTCTCCTCCGACCGTCGCGCCGCGGTGACCTATTGCGTCGAAGCCGGCGCGAGTCTGGCGTCCGCCGACCCGATCGGCGACGAGGCGTCCTGGCCCTCGGCCATCGAACAATGGCGACGGGTCGCCGGGCACCACGGCTGGGAACCGGCGGTGCTCTCCGCATCGAGTCGCGGCGCCGAGGCCTATCGTCGCGCCGGGCTCCGGGTGCTCTCGATCGGCGACGAAGCAGTCATCGAGGTGTCGGCCTTCGACATTGACGCCGCGGCGTTGCGCCCGGTGAAGCGCGCCGCCGCACGAATCGAGCGCGCCGGGTACCACATCGACCGACGCACCCATGCCGACCTCGATGCCGACGACCTACGGAGCCTCGCCGATGCCGCCGAACGCTGGCGCGGTGACGAACCCGAGCGCGGGTTTTCGATGGCCCTCGGCCGTTTGGGCGACCCGGCGGATGGTCGATGCGTGGTCGTGCGGGCGACCGACGCGACCGGTGACTTGCGGGCGTTTCTCTCGTTCGTGCCGTGGGGGCGACGCGGGTTGTCCCTCGACCTCATGCGTCGCGACCCCGACGCCGACAACGGTGTGATCGAGGCGATGGTGTGCTCCCTCGTCGACACCGCTCGCCATGTCGGAATCGACCGAATCTCGCTGAACTTCGCCATGTTTCGCGAGGTGTTCAGCGACAGCGAACGCATCGGCGCCGGTCCCGTCGTGCGGATGACCGCATCACTGCTCACTGCGGCATCGAGGTGGTGGCAGTTGGAAACGTTGTATCGATCCAGCGCCAAGTACCAGCCTCGCTGGGAGCCACGCTTCCTGTGTTTCAGCGAGCCGCTGCAGCTCAATCGTGCCTTGTTGGCCTCGGGAATCGCCGAAGGGTTCATCGCTCTGCCGGGTCGATCGTCCCGGGCGATGCCGCAGCCCGCGTCAAGTCCGGCGCTCGTGGCGGCCGCCGCAGAGTTGGCTCAGCGGCGTCCGCGCCGGGTCGATCGTCGGCTGCCACCCCAGGCCGAGAGCCGACTCTCCAAGGCGGCACAACTCAGCGCCGTCGGGTTGGCCCCCTATGCCACCTCGGTGCCCTGGCGACACCCGATCGCCGAGGTTCGGGAACGATTCGTCCACCTCAGCGACGGAGGGGTGTCAGCCTGGGAGGTGACGGTTGCCGGGCGAATCACCGCACTGCGCAAGATGGGGAAGGCATGCTTCGCGGTCGTCGACGACGGCGAAGCCTCGATAGGGCTCCTCCTCGCCAGCGATCGCCTCGACGACGCGTTCGGCGACTGGACCCGTTTCGTCGACCTCGGCGATCTCGTCGTGGCCACCGGTCCGGTCGTCTTCACACGCACCGGCGAGATGACGATCGCGGTCGACCGGTGGTCGATGGTCGCCAAGTGCGTCACCCCACCCGACCCATCCGCTCCCGGCGACCCAGGACGCCGGCGACCCGACGGCGGCCCTGTAGGCGGCCTTGTCGAAGGGCTTGTCGCCAGCGCCGCGGTCACGCGTCGACTGTGCGCCTCGCTCGAATCTCAGGAGTTCGTTCGCTACGAGGTGAGCGATGCCGAGGACTGGGAATGGACACTGCGATCGTTGAGCGCCCTCGGGGTGCCGCGTTTCTACACGGTCCTCCACGGCGATGACACACAAGGCGGTCATCCAGAAGGACCTCATGCAGAAGGACGTCGTGGGGAGCGTGCCCGCTCTCGCGATGCCGACGCTCGCGGTACCAATGCACCCGGAGCCGATTCCCAGGGAGCCGATTCCCAAGGAGCCGATGCGCTGGAGGTGGTCGCAGCCGCGCCCTACGTGGGGACCGAGGCCATCCGCACCATCGTCGAAGAGGTCATCGTGCATGTCGCCGACGTCGATCTCCGCGAAGCGACATGGCTGGCCGACGGAGGTGACATCGACAGCGGCGCTGTCGGAGGTGACATCGGCGGTCCTATCCGAACAGCGGTCGATCGCTTCGACCTGGTTGTCGACGGTCAGCGGCTCGCGACGGTCGAGGCCATCATCACCGATCCGGTCGAACAGTCCGGCCGCGCCGAGTCGGATGCGTCGGTCGACCGGCTCGTCGAGGTGCTCGAACGCGGTGTCCCGCCAACCTCCACGTTGCGTATAAGCGTCGGCGCGCTGATGCGCGCGGAACGAGACGACGGCGGATCGCGAGACGAGCGAGGCGAACGTGAATTGCTAGACGAACGAGACGAGGGCGGAGCGCGATCAGGCGGGCAGGACCCGCTGTAGGAACTCGAGCTGCGCGGTGATGGTTTCGACGAAGGCGTCACCGGTATAGATGTCGAAATGGCCGCCGCCGAATCGATACACCTCACCGAGTGGTGCCTGGCCGGCGTACTTGATGGCGGCGCCCGGCGGTGCCACCGAGTCGTCCATGCACACGTACATGAGCAACGGACAGCGCGTGTCACGAGCGAGTCGTCCCGGGCGATAGTTCGTCACCTTCAACGCGATGCGCGCCGGGATCATGTTGCGATGCGTCGTCCCTTCGGGAACGATCGACGCGTACCCATCGGCGACATCGGCGGCCGTCATCATCGCGAGGTCACCGGGGCGTCCGGCAACCGCGACACGCACCGGTTCCCCACCACGTTTGGCCGAGCGGGCATCGGCGATCGCCTTGCGCATCAGTGTCAGCGCACCACTGCGATCCGAGGACCTCGCCGAGGCGACACCGTCGGTGAACGGGCATTGGGCGATCACCGCGGCGATGCGGCGGTCCTGCGCCGCGGTCGCCACGACATGGCCTCCGGCAAACGACGTGCCCCACAACGCCACACGGTCGGGGTCGACCTCGAATTGCGAGCGGGCGAACGACACCGCAGCGCGCCAATCGGCGAGTTGGGCGTCGATGTCCAACAGTTCTCGTGGCTCGCCCTCGCTGTCGCCGAAGTAGCGGTAGTCGAAGACCAACACGGCATAGCCCGCGGCACAGAACGCCTCGGCATAGGCGTCGAGGCGCATCACCTTGGTCGCTGCGAAGCCGTGTGCCATGACGACCGTCGCGAAACCCGAGGCCGGCATCTCGCGGTCGGGGACATAGAGCCACGCATGGCAACGATCCGGCCCCGACCAGAACCACACGTCGCGTCGAGAGGTGGCCTGCGCGGTGTGAACGGTTGTCATCTGGCCTCAGCTTTCGGCGAGTCGGTTGAGTCGTTCGAGCGTCTCGACGAACTCCTCGATCATCTCCAACACGACCCGCTTGGTGGGCTTCACCTGGTTCATCGACCCGACGATCTGCCCGACGAAGTAGGTCGTGAGGTCATAGGCGCCCGTGCCTGGCTTGGCCGAGCGCCCGATGCGGGCGAGCGCCGAGCCGACGAGCATGGGTTGCAGCGGCATCGGCAGCGGTCCGGGACCCGAGTCGTCCTCCCAGGCCTCGGTCCACGGGCTGCGCAGCATCCGCGCCGGCTTGCCGGTGATCGACCGAGACCGGACCGTATCGCCAAGACCCGCCTGGAGATACTTCTCCTTGATGGTGTCGGTGGTCTCGGCCTCCTCGGTGGTGAGCCAGACCGACCCGCACCATGCACCGTCGGCCCCGAGTGCCATTCCGGCTGCGAGTTGACGGCCTCGGCCGATGCCACCGGCGGCAAGCACCGCCACGTCACCCACCGCATCGACGACCTCGGGGACGAGCACCATCGTGGCGATTTCGCCCGTATGACCGCCCGCCTCACCACCTTGAGCGACGATGATGTCGGCGCCTGCGGCGACATGGCGTTCGGCGTGGTGCACCGAACCGGCGAGCGCGGCGACCGGGATGTCGGCGGCATGCGCACGTTCGATGAAGTGGGCCGGGGGCGGGCCGAGCGCCGAGGCCACGAGCTTGGTCTTGTGCGAGAACAACACGTCGAGCAGTGGGGCCATCGACTTCGGATCGACCCGCATGCCGCCGATCGACACCGACGCCTGCGAACTCGTCCCCTCCGGCAGTTGCGGGACCCCGTAGCGGTCGAGAAGGTCGTCGAGCCAGGACCGATGGGCCTCGGGGATGAGGTCCTGAAGCCTGCCGCGGTCGAGGCCGCCCTCGTCGGCCCCGGCGAACTTCTCGGGAACCAGCAGGTCGACGCCGAACGGCTTGGTGCCGACCTCGTTCTCGATCCAGGTCAGGTCGATGTCGAGCTGCTTCGGCGAGTGTCCGACGGCGCCGAGCACCCCGCAACCACCGGCATTGGTGACCGCCGCTACGACGTCGCGGCAATGACTGAATGCAAAGATCGGAACGTCGATTCCGACGAGTTCGGTGGCCTTGGTACGCATGTGGTGTTCTCCCCGATAACGACACTGATGGGTCGCAGTCTCGCGGCTCATGGTCGGTGGGCGCACCTCTCGACGAACGACGCATAGGCTCGCTCGCGGTGCGCCCCGCAGAGGGCCACGCCAACGGGCCACGCCAGAGGGCCACGCCAATGGGTCGCACCGTGAGGGAGGTCGGGTGCCGGAAGGTTTCGAGACGAACCAGTTCGAGACGGTCCGGGTGGAGGTCGCCGATCAGGTCGCCGTGCTGACGATGAGTCGTCCGCAGGCTCGCAACGCGTTGAACTCGCGGCTGACCCGCGAACTGTGGCTGGCCGTCGAGGAGGTCGCCGGTTCCGATGAGGTGGACGCCATCGTGTTGACCGGTGCCGATCCGGCGTTCTGCGCCGGGCTCGACCTTCGAGAACTCGCCTCTGGGACGGCGTTTCGCGACGAGGAACCCGACCCGCGGCCGCCCGGGCTGCCGATGCGCTTCTTTCCCGTCGTCGACAAGCCGATCATCGCTGCGGTCAACGGACCGGCGATCACCGGCGGGTTCGAGGTGGCGCTGCAATGCACGTTCATCATCGCTTCCGAACGAGCCCGTTTCGCCGACACCCATGCCCGGGTCGGCATCTTGCCCGGGGCGGGACTCACCGCGTTGCTGACCGAGGCCGTCGGCGTCCGACGGGCCACCGAACTGTCCCTCACCGGCAACTTCCTCGACGCACAAACCGCCTATGAATTGGGGCTCGTCAACCGGGTCGTCCCTCACGACGAGCTGATGGCTACGGCGCGTGCGACGGCCGCCGACATCGTGAGCAACGACCAGCGAGCCGTTCGGGCGCTCGTCGCGCACTACCGGGGTCTGCAGGACCAGGCGACCTTGTCGGATCGGTTCGCGCTCGAAGCCTCGCTCCACCACGACTTCGGTGGGCTCGCCAATCCAGCGGACCGGGTGAACGGCGTCATCGAGCGAGGTCGAACCCAACAACGAATCGCAACTCCCTAACCGACTGGAGACACCATGACCGACGAACTACTCACCGCGATGGGCGAATTCGGCTTCAACGAGGCCCTCGGGATGGAGTTCCTCGAGGCGTCCGGCGATCGGGTCGTCGCCACCGTCGAGATCGGCCCGCAGCATCATCAGCCCTACGGCATCACCCACGGCGGCGTGTGGTGCTCGGTCATCGAAACCTGCGCAAGTGTCGGCGGCGCCATGTGGTACGGATCGCAGGGTCAGGTCGTCGGCGTGTCGAACCACACCGACTTCCTCAAAGCCGTCCGCGACGGCGTGGTGACCGCCACGGCGACACCAATCCATCGAGGCCGGTTGCAACAGTTGTGGCTGGTCGAGATCCGCACTGATGACGATCGGCTCGTCGCCCGCGGGCAGGTACGCCTGCAAAATCTCCCCGCCTCCTGACCGGTTCTCCGATAACCAGTGGTCGTGATCACGACCACTGGTTATCGGAGAACAGGTCAGCGTGGCATGAACGCCCAGAGGTCCAGATCGAGCAGCACGTTCGAGGCGTACTTACCGTCCTCACCCTTGAGTGTCATCGAAGTGTCGCGACCCTTTGTCGCCACCAGGCGCAGTCGAATGGCACCGACGCCAGGCGCCGAGGTGTCCGCCTTGTCGAGCACCTCGGACCATGCGTACACGGTGTCATCGGCGAAGGCCGGATTGGTGTGGGCACCGGCGTTGATCGCGGCGATGAGTTGCGCGTTCGCCAAGCCGTTGTAGCTGAGCGCCCGAGCCATCGAGATGATGTGGCCGCCGTAGATGAGGCGGCGACCGTCGGGGCGGGCCTCGGTGTTGAAATGCACCTTGGCGGTGTTTTGCCACAGGCGAGTCGCCAACATGTGTTCGGGGTCGGTGAGGGTCACGCCGTCGACGTGATCGATCTTCTCTCCGACCTCGTAGTCGTCGAAGCGGTGAGGTTCACCGGCCGCGGAGAAGTCGTACCTGGTGAAGTCGAGGCCGTCCGGGATCAGCAGGTCCTCGGGCGACACCGCCTTCGCCAACTCGGGCACGACGGTCTCGGGGGCCGCGGCGGAATGGTCGCGCTTGTTCACCATCACCCAACGCGCCCAGTCGATCGCCACCTCGCCGCGCTGATTCGTCGCCGTCGAACGCACATAGACCACACCGGTCTTGCCGTTGGAGTTCTCCTTGAGGCCGATGACCTCCGAACTCGAACGCAACGTGTCGCCCACCAGCACCGGGCGGTGGAACCGCAATTCCGCGTAGCCGAGGTTGGCGACGGCGTTCAGCGACACGTCCGGCACGGTCTTGCCGAAGGCGACGTGGAACCCGACGAGTTCCTCGACCGGATGCGCAGCGAGGCCGACCCCCGCAGCGAAGGTCGCCGCCGACGGCAGCGCGAATCGCGTCGGATACAGCGACGTGTACAGCGCGCGGTCACCCTCGGTGATGGTGCGGGGCACGGCGTGGTCGATGACCTGCCCGAGAGTGAAGTCCTCGAAGAAGTTGCCCGGGTTCGTCTTGGTCATGAATCCTCGATCCGATCGGCGATGTCGGCCACGAGGATACAAACGGCGCCTATCTGCCCACCAACGCACGCCGGTCGGTGTAGCTCGCAGCATCGCTTCGATACTCGGCATGTCCGTAGTCGCGCAGGCGACGGTTGAGCCGACGAACGATGTAGCGATCGATCGCCGGTTGCAGACGTGCCACGCCGTTGAGCCGCGACACGATCCGGTGCCGACCGAAGATGAACGGGGCGCCGAGTGCGACACGCACTTTGTCGGCACCCGTCAACGACACACCCATTTCGGCCGCACGGTTGGCGTCGTTGCCGAGAAAGGCGCGAATGAAGAAGGCCGTCGAGAAGCTCCGCTCGAAGGACTCGGCGACGCGGCTCTTGAGCGTCGTGTCCGGGCGCAGATAGGCGGCGAGCGTCCCACGCACCAATTCGCCACAAGTGGAGTCGTCGTAGCCGCGGCGCAGGGTCGCGGCACGGGCGAGAAACACTCGCATCAGCCCTTCGGGGTCGTCGGGCAACAACACCTCGGGCAGGCCGAGCAGGTAACAGCGGTACCGCGCCATCTCCACCATCGCCCGTTCGTCGTCGGTGTAGCCGCGTTTCGCATGAACCGCCTCGACCGCCATGAGAAAGGAAGTGATGAGCCCCGCCGGCATCTGGTCGACCTGGGGAATCGGCACGCCATAGACCGACTGATCCCAGTTCCGCTCCGGGCGCAAGGCGTTGTATCGCACCATCGAGTGCATGAGACGCACCATCGCGGCGGCCTCAAAGCCCGGACCATTGCGATCCATTCCACCCGGCAGCACCGTCGACGCGAAGAACGCTGCGGTCTCGTTGACGCGCTTGGCGGAACGCTTGTCACTCAACGAACCCGTCACCGCCATCGGAAGCGCCGCATAGGAGTTCAAGAAGGTGGCGAGGAACGCCCCGCGAACCCCGAACGGGGCGAGCAGCGCGGCGGAGATTCGTTCCAGACGGGCGCCCTCTGCGACGAGTTCGAGGTCGATCCACGCCGGCACGGTCTCGAGTTCGGTGATGAAACGGCGCAGTTCGTCCGGAGGGTCCTCGACGTCGTCGATGCTGCCCTGGCACGCGGTGCGCAACATCGTGATGAGGCCGTGCATCCCATGGGTCGGAATCAGCGCGACATAGGCGTCGCACACCGCATCGCCGAGCATCGTCGCTGCGGCCATCAGATCCATGAGACCCTGGTCCGCCAAGAAGTCGGCCCGATTCACTCGCGGCACGGTGTCGAGCTCGGTCTCGTCCTCCGGTCGAAGCGCCAGCCGCTCCGGAATCGCGTTGAAGTCGAAAGCGCCGTACATCCCCGGCAAATCGATCCCCTGCCGCTCCACCCGGTCGCGAAGCTCCTCCAGTGCAACACCCATACCTACGCCCCCGGTTGTGGCACCTGCGCTGGGCACCGCGTGGGTATCGTATCGCTCACCGTCAACCTTCGAACCTGAGGACGTGAACGTGGCCGGTGGCCTGGTAGCCCTACTCGACGACATCGCCGCACTCGCCAAACTCGCCGCGGCAACCCTCGACGATGCCAGCGCCGCCGCGCTGAAGGCGAGCTCGAAGACCGTCGGAATCGTCGTCGACGATGCAGCGGTCACGCCGACCTATGTGCAAGGACTCGCCGCCGAGCGAGAACTCCCGATCATCAAGAAGATCGCGGCGGGGTCGCTTCGAAACAAGCTGGTCTTCATCCTGCCGGCGGCGCTGCTGCTCAGCGCGGTGGCCCCGAAACTCATCGAGGTCATCCTGATCTTCGGCGGCGGCTACCTGGCCTATGAGGGCGCACACAAGATCCACGCCCGAATCACCGGCCATGGCCACGACCACGACGACGACCTACCGGCCGCGATGTCCGGCGAAGAGGCCGAGAAGAAGACGATCTCGAGCGCGGTCCGAACCGACCTGATCCTGTCGACCGAGATCATGGTGCTGGCCCTCAAGGAGGTCATCGACGACCCGTTCATCAATCGCCTGCTGGTCCTTGTCATCGTCGCGTTTCTGATGACGGCGATCGTGTACGGCGCTGTCGCCCTCATCGTGAAGATGGACGATGTCGGGCTGCGAATGGCCACCGTAGACAACGGGCGGTCGGAACGAATCGGCCGAGCGCTCGTCGCCGCCATGCCCAAGGTGCTGTCGACGCTGACGGTCGTGGGAACCGCAGCGATGCTCTGGGTCGGCGGTCACATCTTGTTGTCGAGCGCTGCCGCTCTCGGATGGCACGGGCCCTACGACCTCGTGCACCGCATCGAGCAACCTTTCCACGACGTCTCCGGCGTGGGAGGGGTGCTCGGGTGGGTCGCGAACACCCTGTGTTCGGCGATCGTGGGTCTCATGGTCGGGTTGGCGTTGCTGTTCGCCGGCGGGCTCGTCCAACGCAAACGGGGTGCCCACTAGCGGGCACCCCGTTGAGGTGAGCTCACGGTTGAGGTGACTGCGGTGCCCGCTTAGCGATCGTCACTCCGCGGGCCTCAACGCAGTGGAATCACATCGGGATCGGGGTGAGCGGCCGGCAGGTGATCGTCCAAGTGGTCGTGTTCGGCCAGGCCGAGCTGCTGCTCAGGAAAACCTTGCCACCGGTATCGGCGGTGGAGCCGATCTGGTTGGTGTACCACGGGGTTTCATCGGAGGTGCCGGCGATCGCCAGCTTGCACTCATATCCCGTCGGAGCCTTGAAGCCGTCGGCGACGTGCGGAGCGACGCCGAGCAGGGCGACCGTTTCGGTCGCACCCAGGCTGCATCCCTGGAACCCGAAGTTCCACCAACCGTCGGAGCCGAGGTTCACCTCCTGGTTGTCGTCGCCCAGAAGGCCCGAGAAGCATCCCACCGTCTTGTCCGCGGTGCCGGACACCTCGAAGGGCTCGAGCGGCTGTGGCGCCTCGGTGGTTGGGGTCGTGGGCGGGGTCGTGGGCGGGGCCGTGGTCGACGAACCGCCGCCGGTTGAAGGGGTACAGGCAGCAGCGGTCAGCAGAGCACCAACAGCGGCTGCGGTCATGAGGGGAGTCAAACGCATGGGGGCAATTCTAAACACCAGTGCAAGTGGATCACCCAGCCCAGGTAGAACTACCCAACACAGCATCGGCTCACCGCCTGTTCTCCGATAACCAGTGGTCGTGATCACGACCACTGGTTATCGGAGAACAGGCGGGGCGGTGGTTCAGGCGGTGGTTCAGGGGTCGCGCAGGCGGCGCTTGATCGCTGCAAGCTCGATGCGTTCGGGCCGCTCGTTATAGAAATCGTCGAGCGGGTAGCACCCCGACACGAGCCCGGAGCGCGGGGCGGTCGTGCAGTCGGAAAACGTGCGGCAGATCAGTCGCCGGTCACGTTCGGCGCCGGCGAGTGTGTCGGCGGCGAGGTGCGGGTAGCTGAGCATCATCCGACCCAGGCCGATCAGGTCCGCCCCACCGGAACGGACCACGGCCTCGGCGACCTCGGGCAACCAGTCCTGTAGGTAGGAATAGCCTGAACCCACAATCGTCATGTCCGGCGATGCACTCCGAAGTGCTGCCGTTGCAGCGATCTGTCTGGCCACCCCGACCAGGGGATCCTCGGGTGGGCGGTATCCGTCCGATGGGGGAAAGTACGCCGGTCGTTGGATGTGTGGGTTGTAATACGGGCTGCCTGCGGTCGTGCACACGAGCCCGACACCGAGTTGTCGCGCCAGTTCGAGAAATCGCGTGGGCTCGGCGAGGTCGACATCGAGACCGTCGTCGGTCGCGCCGAATGGCCGGGGGGTGCCGACCGCGCAGACGGGTTCACCGACGTTGTCCGCCCCCGCTCGAAACGCCACCAGGTCGAACACCGACAGCCGAACGGCAACCGCCAGGCCGGGGGCACGGTCGCGCATGCCTTCCACGACGCTGCGCCAGAACCGGGTGCGGCCCTCGAAGTCCCCGCCGTATCGGCCCGGTCGATCGACGGCCCCGAGCAACTCGTGCAACAGGTACCCGTGGCAGCACTTGACGTCGACGAAGTCGAATCCCGCCTGCGCCGCCAGCACTCCCGCGGCCACGAACGATTCGACCAACTCGTCGAGTTCATCGTCGCTGAACATGACCGCGTCCGCCCCGCCGAGTTCTGTCACCCCGCTTCGATCGTCAAGCACAACATGGCGCTGCGCGGTACGAGGTCGAGGCGCACCCTCCGGGCGCGACCAGCGCCCCGAATGGGTGAGTTGCAGGCCGACGACCTGACTCGGGTCGATCACCGACCGCAACGCCGCGAACTCCTCGACCGACTCGTGGCGGATCACGAGTTGGTTCGGATTGGCCCGACCCTCGGGCACCACCGCGGTCGCTTCGCCCCACACCAACCCACATCCACTCGCGGCGAAGCGTTCCCACCGGCGGCGCACCAGTTCGGTCGGGCGACCGTCGGTGGTGCCGTCCCACCCTTCCATCGGAAGCGCGACGAATCGATTCGGTGTGGTGATGGTGCCGGCCGCGATGTCGCTGAACGAGACGGAGTCGGCGAGGGGGCCGTCGGGGTGAACCTCATCGACAACGGGGAGGTCGAGTTGGAGCTCGTCGAGACGACCGCGTAGTTGCTGCGGGGTACGCATCGTCTTGACCTGCGGATAGCGGCGACTCATGGTGTCGCTCCGCCCGCTTCGACCTCGGAGGACAACTCGTCCACGAGCGCGTCAACGCGGCGCGCGATGTCGGCGAGCACGTCGCGATCGGCATCCGGTCGCCTGGGCGCCCCGTCGGGGACTTCGCTGCTCGAGGTCCAACCGCGCAGTTCGAGGAACATGGCGGCATCATGGCGATAGGCGGGGACGGGGTCGCGGAAGGCGAACATGCCGAGATACTGCAACAGGTCGTTGACCTCCCAGAACCGTGCGTCACCGTCACGCCACAGTCGATCACGGATGGCGAACAGGTCGGGGGCGAACGTCGACAGGCCCAGGAGGTAATCCGAGCCGTACACCACCATGTCGATCGCCAAGTCGTTACCCGTGAACACATGGAACCCGGGCCGGACCCGATCTCGAAGTTCGAGGCGTTGCCACTCACGCGTGCGCGACAGCGAGGAGTGCTTCGCCCCGATACAGGACCGCACGCCGAGTAGTCCTTCGTACGCGTCGAGGCCGAGGATGCGGCCATAGGGCACGAACATCTCGCCGAGCTCGAAACCGATGAACCGGTCGAGTTCGTCGCCGAGTTCGGTCATGGCTGCGACCCAGCTGTCATCGTCGAGACCGCCGAGCCCGTGGTTCGGGAAGATGACCGGGGTGCCGCCGTGTGCTGCGACCTCGTTTGCCGCCTTGGCCAGCGCCGCACGGTCGTACGCGTCCCCGGCGCGGTCACCAACGAACGCACCGGCGACGAACGCATCTTGGCGGTCGGGCGCGTCGGTGACCCGTCTGGCGAGTTCCAACACGCGTCGCCGATCGGCACTCGACAGAAGCTGGACATAGCCGGTGTCCATGTTGACGGCGGGAGTCAGGCCGGCCGCGGCAGTTCTCGCGATGTGGGCCTCGAGCGCGGCCCAGTCGATCGATCGGTCGTCGAGCAGCGGCACGAGGATGGCCGACATGGCGACGACTTCTCGTCCCAGACGTTGGGGTGGGGTACTCACCATGGTTGGCAGCCTGTCACGGAACCGCCGCCTTCGTCGCGTCATTCGTGGCCACTCAAGCAAGTGAACGCTAACTTTCAGTACGTGCGACCACTCCCCCACCTCACGCCGACGAACACCCCCTTTTGGACCTCCGGGGCCGACGGGGTGTTACGAGTGCAGGGTTGCCTCGACTGCCGACGCCTCGTCCATCCGCCCGTACCGCGCTGTCCACACTGCGGCAGCCTCAACCACGAACCCACCGAGGTGTCCGGACGCGGAGTCGTTGCCGGGCACACGACGAACCTGCAGCAGTGGCTTCCCGGATTCGCACCGCCCTACGTGATCGCCAATGTCGCCCTCGACGATGACCCCGAGGTCCACCTCACGACCAACATCGTCGACTGCGACCCCGACGAGGTCGCCATCGGATCGGTCGTGCAGGTTCGCTTCGAGCAGATCGACGACGTGTGGGTTCCGCTGTTCACGCTCACCGGCGAGACCGTCGCCAACCCGGTCGCCGAACCCGAGACCCCCAGGGTTCGCGCCCCGCTCACCAAAGACCGCTTCGAGCGCCGCAGTGTGTTGTCGGGCGTCGGCAAGTCGCGCATCGGTCGACGCCTTCTGGTGGATCCGCTGTCGCTGACCGTCGACGCCTGCCTCGCTGCGGTGGCCGACGCCGGGCTGACCCTCGACGACATCGACGGGCTCGCCACCTACCCCGGCGCGGTCGGCATGGGGATGAGCGAGGGCGGTGTCTCCGCGGTGGAAGAGGCGCTTCGGGTCCACCCGACATGGATCAACGGTGGCGGCGACATCCCCGGCCCGGGCGGTGCGATCATCGCCGCCGCGTTGGCGATCAACGCCGGGCTGTGCCGCCACGTGCTGACGTTTCGCACCGTGTGGGAGACCACCTTCGGGGTCATCGGCAATCGCCCCTCGGGCATGGGACGCGTCGAGGGTCCGAACATGGAGTGGCGTGCGCCGTTCGGAGCGATGTCGGCCGCGAACTGGATCGGCCTCAACGCCTCGCAATACCTGCACCGCTACGGCGCCACCCGCGAAATGCTCGGCTGGATCGCTCTCAACGCACGCGCGAACGCTGCCCTCAACCCCGACGCGATCTATCGCGACCCGATGACGATGGACGACTATCTGTCGGCCCGCATGATCACCACCCCGTTCGGTCTGTACGACTGCGACGTTCCGTGTGATGGAGCGATCGCGGTGGTCGTTTCGGCCGCCGACACGGTCGATGACCTCGCTCAACCGGCAATTCGGCTCGATGCCGTCGGCACCCAGATCACCGAACGGGTGTCGTGGGATCAGGGCACCCTCACCCACGAACCGCAGGTCCTCGGCCAGGCGGCTCACCTGTGGACCCGTACCGATCTCACACCGGCGGACGTCGACGTCGCCTTGCTCTACGACGGGTTCACCTTCAACGCGATCTCCTGGCTTGAGGGCCTCGGGTTCTGTGGCTACGGCGAAGCTCAGGATTGGCTCGACGGGGGGCGTCGCATCGCCCTCGACGGCGACCTTCCGCTCAACCCGCACGGCGGCCAACTCTCCGAGGGCCGCACCCACGGATTCGGTTTCATCCACGAGGCCGTCACCCAGCTTCGCGGCGACGCCGGCGATCGACAGGTTGCAGACGCCCGCGTCGCGGTCGTGTCGACCGGCGGCGGCACCCCGTCGGGTGCCTTCCTGTTACGCCGAGACTGACCGCCTCACCCGCGCCGCCCTCGCCGTTCTGTAGGTACTTTCGGTGGTCATAGCCACCGAAAGTACCTACAGAACGGACTATTGCCCGGGAACGGACTATTGCGGGGAAACCTCGCCGCCGACCGAATACGGGTCGCGGGTCTGCACCGGCGGTGCGGTTCGCCAGTCCTGAATACCGTCCTCGGGCAAGGCGACCGGGAACCCGTTCTCATGCACCTGCGCCCAGTGCGAGTGGTTGAGTTCGTGCAAGGTGAAACAGGCGTTGAGCGCGTTGTAGAAGCCCATGTTGTCCACGCTTTGGTTCACCGCCTCCTTGATGAGCAGCGCCGACATCGTCGGTTGTTCGGCGATACGACGGGCGAACTCGACGGTGCGCTCGGAGAGTTCGTCGAGCGGGAACACCTTCGACACCATGCCGATCTGCACGGCCTCCTCGACCGACAACGAGTCGCCGGTCAACAACAGTTCCTTGGCCCGGCGCGGCCCGAGTTCCCACGGGTGGGCGAAGTACTCGACCCCACACATGCCAAGGCGCGTACCGACGACATCGGCGAACACGGTGTCGTCGGCGGCGACGATCAGGTCACACGCCCACATCAACATGAGACCGGCGGCGAACACCGGCCCGTGCACCTGAGCGACGGTGATCTTGCGCAGGTTGCGCCACCGCCGGGTGTTGTTGAAGTAGTGATGCCACTCCTGCAGCATCAGCCGTTCGGCGCCCTGCCGGGTACCGCCGTTGACCTTCCACGACGGATGGGTGGCGTACTCCTCCTGGGAGACCTTCGAGCCGAGGTCGTGGCCCGCGGTGAACATCGGACCCAGCCCCCCGAAGATCACGACTCGAACCTCGTCGTCGGCCTCTGCCCGAAGGAACGCCTCATCGAGCTCGACGAGCATCCCCCGGTTCTGGGCATTGCGGGCTTCGGGACGGTTCAACATGATGCGAGCGATCCGCCCGTCGTCGAGTGTCTCGTAGGTGATGAACTGATACTCGCTCATGGCTCTCCTCGGTGGGGCAACGCTTCAGCCGTGGGCTGCGTGGGCGGCATCATCATCGTTCGATGAGGAGGCGCACCCGTGGCGGCGGGTCGGTTTGCAATGCATCGCTGCGGTCGAGTTCACCGCGGGCCGAGGCCGCCCGGTACTTCGCGAAGGCCGCGGCGATGTCGTCGGCTTCGAGTTCGTACACGGCGACAAAGGGGCCCTCGGCGGCTCCCTCCGCGGCTCCCACCCCGGCTCCCACCCCACCGACCGGTTCGAATCGGCGCGCCGAGACGAACAGGTCGAAGGAGAGGAGCTGAGGAATGTGGACCTCGTCGTACCAGCGGTGATACTCCTCGACCCGATCGGGAGACGACGGCGCCGACTCGACGATCAACAGCCCCCTGGTCACATCTCGACCGGGCGGCCGTTCAGCAATTTGGCGAGGAAGGTCGCCGGCGGGAACGACTCGGTGAGTCCCGAACTCATGTACCCGACATCGGTGACCAGCGTGATGCCGGAGATGGCCACGGCCGCGTCGCTGACGAGGAACAACAGCGGATAGGCCTGCTCAAGCGGTGTCGAGGCCTCGATGCCGAGTTCTTGGCGGTAGTCCTCGCCGAAGGCCAACCAGGTGTCGGCGTTCGCCTTGGCGAGGGGGGTTTCGGTTGGCCCGGGACAGATGGCGTTGATCCGGATGCCCTGCTTCATGAAGGTGAACGCCTCGCGGGCCACGTACGCACACACCGCCTGCTTGGTGTGGTAGTAGTCGGCTTTTTCGTTTTGGGCGAACCACTCGGCGCCGCCCTCGAAGTCCGGCGTGTCGAGGAGACCGTTCAGCACTTCCAGATTCGCTTCCCAGCCGAGGCCGGCCGCGGAGGAGATGAACCCGATCGATGACCCGCGACCGAGCAGGCCGCCGTCGACCAACTTGTCGATGAGGTAGCGGTGCCCGAGGAAGTTCACCTTCTCGATGTTGGGGGTGCCATCCGCGACGCCCGCGCACGACAACAGGGCATCGATCGGAGCGCCGAGTTCGCCGACGAGCGCGTCGATCGACGCGGTCTCGGCCAGGTTCACGTGAACGGTTTGCACGCCGCTCTGGGTGATCTCGGCGAAGTCGGCGACGATCACCTCGGCTCCGGCATCGACCGCGAGTTGCGCCGCGGCCGCGCCCATACCGGTGGCGCCGCCCACGACGAGCACGCGCTTGCCATCGAATCGGAATGCTTGAAAGGTCGACATGTTCTGCCTCGCTGGTAGTTGGGAACTAGGGATTGGTGGCTGTTGAGATGATTCGAGGTCGGTGGATGACGCTCAGGCGACGACGCCTTTGACCTTCAGATCGACGATGCGGTCCCAGTCGAGACCGATGCCTTCGAGAATCTCGTCGCCGTGTTCGTTGAATTCGGGGGCGCGGCACGAAGGGGCCGGGGTCTCGTCGAACTGGACCGGGGCCGACACGAGCTGAAACGCCACACCACCAGAGGTCGTGAGGTCCTGCAGGTAGCCGTTGGCGAGAGTCTGAGGATCGACCGCCGCTTCGAGGGTGTTTTGCACCACCGCCCACTGTCCGTCGAAGCTCTCGAGGCGCTGGCGCCACTCCTCGAGCGTGGCGGTGGCGAAGACCTCTTCGAGCAGTGCTGCGGCGGCCTGACTGTTGGCGAGCAGCGATGGCTGGTCGGCGAATCGCTCGTCGTTGGCGAGGTCCTCGCGGCCGATTGCCACGCACAGGGTCGGCCAGTACTTGGCCCCCTGCAGGCACGTGAACGCCAGCGTGCGTCCGTCGCCGGTGTCGTAGTTGCGCGACAGCGGGTTGGCCCCGATGCGATCGGCGGGCGGAGCCTGCCACGGCACACCGAGCGACAGCGACAGCGCCATGGCCTGGCCCATCGCCCACAGGCCGGTGCCGAGCAGCGACACGTCGACCACCGCTGCGTGGCCGGTGCGCTCGCGCTGATACAGCGCCCCCATGACCCCGCCGGCGATGGTCATGGCGCCGATCGAGTCTCCGAATCCCGGCGCCGGGGGGATCGGGGTGAGGTCGTATTCGGGTCGTTGTGCGCCGATGGCGATGCCGGCGCGCGCCCAGAAGGCGAGGGAATCGTATGACCCCTTGTCGGCGTCGGGCCCACGCTCACCCTGACCGGTGCCCCGCACGTAGATGACCGACGGGTTGTGCGCGCGGATGTCGTCGACGTCGATCTTCAGCCGCTCGCGAACTCCGGGCAACTTGTTGGTGATGAACACGTCCGCGGTGGCCGCCAACCGATAGAGCACCTCAAGGCCCTCCGGTTGAGTGAGGTCGAGGCCGAGGCTCTTCTTGCCGCGGTTGGAGTGCTCCAACAACGCGTGCACCTCGCCGCCGAGTTCGGCCACTCCGGTCGACGCCAGGCCGCGCATGGCATCACCGCGGGTGACGTGTTCGATCTTGATGACCTCCGCACCCCAATCCGCCAGCAGCGCCGAGGCCGCCGGAACGAAGGTGTGCTCGGCAACCTCGAGCACGCGGACGCCCTCGAGCACCCGTGCGCCGTGCGCTGCGCCATCGTGCGCCTGTGGCATGTCGAAATCCCCCTGTGAGTTCCCCTGCGTTGGGCCCCGATGCCAACGCGTCAACGCCATATCCACTGTAGCGGAAACGCCATTACCGGTTTTTGCAAACTTTACTCTCAGCCGAGCATTTCAACCCTGCCGTTTCAACCCTGCCGTTTCAACCCTGACCGTTCACCCCTGCCGTTTCAGCCCTGAGGATCGGCGAGTTGTTCACGCAGCGTGCGCCTCAGCAGCTTTCCGGTCTCGTTGAAGGGCAGCTCCTCCACCACCGAGATGCGTTCGGGGGTCTTGGTCGAACGCAGTCGGCCCCGTACAAACTCGCGCAACTCCTCGGCATCGACCTCGGCCCCGGGCACGGCCACCACCGCGGCCACGACCTTTTCGCCCCATTCGACATCGGGCACGCCGACGACCGCGGCCTCGGCGACCGCGTCGTGTTCGAGCAAGGTAGCCTCGATCTCGCCCGGTGAAAGGTTCTCGCCGCCTCGAACGATGACGTCGTCGAGTCGACCTTCGACGAACAGGAACCCTTCGGTGTCGAGGTGGCCGGCGTCGCGAGTGTGAAACCACCCATCGCCGCCGCCATCGCGGCCCAGGTACTCCCCCGAGACCTGTTCGCCTCGCACCCAGACCTCGCCGGTGTGCCCCACCGGCACCTCGTTGCCGTCCTCGTCGCGTATCGACACCTCGACCGAGGCAAGCGGCCGCCCCACCGAGTTCAGACGGGCGCGCACCTGCGGGTCGTCTGAGGCGAACGCGACCCGATGATCATCGGGGCCGAGCAGCGCGATGGTGCTCGAGGTTTCGGTCAACCCGTACGCATTCACAAAGTCCACCCCGGGCAACAGCGACAGCGCCCGTTCGATCACCGCCGCGGGCATCGGCCCGCCGCCATAGGAGAGGGTGCGCAGCGAATCGAGTGTCAGCCCCTCGGCCTCCATGACATCGAGGATGCGGCCGAGCATGGTCGGCACCACCATCGCATGGGTGATCGCCTCCCGGCGCGCCGTGGCGACCCACTGCACGGGATCGAACGACTCGAGATACACCACACGTCGGCCCCCGTACACCGAGGTCACCGCGGCGGAAATCCCTGCGATGTGATACGGCGGAACGCTCACCAGCGCCGCCTCCTCGGGGCTCGAGCCGCCGAGTTCCACCGTCGTCACAACGTATGCACCGAGGTTGAGGTGTCGCAGCACCGCGGCCTTGGGATCGCCCGTGGTTCCGCTCGTGTACAACAACACGGCGATCGCAGACGGATCGGTGTCGAGGGCATCGTCGAGGCGCTCTCCTCCACCCTCGCCGTCACCGGCGGCGATGGCCAACAACTCGCTGCGCTCCAGGAACTCGATCCCCTCGATCTCGCCGATCCGTTGGGCCACCCCCTCGCCCACCACCACCAGCGCTGGCGCGGTACGGGCCACGAGGGCCCGCAGTTGGTCGTCGGTGAGGCGGTAGTTGATCGGCACGAACGGCTTGGCCGCCAGCACCGAGCCGAACAGGGTGAGCGGAACCGCCTCGGAGTTCAGGTCGACCATGGCCACGCGTTCGGCCCCGGCCGACGCGGCGAACCGCGCCCCGACCCGCCCGGCCCGCTCGGCGAAGTCGGCCATCGTGGTGCCGCCCTCCAGCGAGCCGAACGCGACGCGGTCCCCCGACATCGCGGCGGCCATTTTCAACACGAGTTCGAGGTGCATCGGGCCTGCCGTTCAGTCCGAGGACGGCAGGGGTTTGGCCCCCTGGAGTTCGAGCGGAACCTCGCCGAGCGACAAGGTGCCGAGCCCGCCTGCCGAGCACAGCACTTCGACACCCTCGGAATCGGTGTAGCGCTTGCCGAGCACCGTGCCGTTGTTGAGCCCACCAGCGGGGCTACCGCTCGGTTCGCCGGCGTCGGCGAGTGGCACCATCGGTGCCCCACCGCAGCGAAGGTCGATCTCACCTGCGGGGGCCTTGACCACGACGACCGCCGTCGCACAGACCGTCGAGCGCAGCCGATCCCCTGGCTTCACTTCGATCCCCATTTTGTGTCCTTTCGTAAACGGGCCGCCCACGACGACCCCTCGCAGATGCTTACTCGACGATCGCGCCTCACGAGGCCGTCCGATCGATGACGATGGGCAGCGACTCCCAGCCGCGAACCGTCGAGGTGCGACCCCGTTTGGCGACCGAGTCGTCGACATGGAAGTTCGGGAACCGGGCCAGCAGTTCCTGCATCGCCACGCGTCCTTCGAGACGGGCGAGCGCGGCACCGAGGCAGAAATGGATGCCGTGTCCGAACGCCAGGTGATGGGCGACGTTTCGACGCACATCGAAGCGGTCGAGGTCGTCGAAAACCCGCTCGTCGCGGTTGCCCGAACCGTTGAGCAGCAGCATCGCGGAGCCTGCGGGAACGGTCGTGCCGTGATACTCGACGTCGCGGGTGACGTAGCGGGCCTGCACCGGCGACGGTGACTCGTAGCGCAGCACCTCCTCGATCATGTTGGGCACGATCGAGGGGTCCGACACGACGATCTCACGCTCACCCGGGTGGTCGGACAACAACCGCGTCGACCACCCGATGAGGCGATTGGTCGTCTCGTTCCCGGCTGCGGCGACGAGGTTGATGTAGTTGAGCGCCTCTTCGCGGGTCAGGCGGCGATGAACGCCGTCGAGGTCCTCGTATTCGGCGGTGATGAGGTCGGTCATCACATCGTCGGAGGGGTTCTTGTACCGGTAGTCGATGTACTCCTCGAACTGCTCGGTCATCGACATCGCGCCGAAGCCTTCGGAGATGGTCGGCATCTCCCCCTCGGCGAGCTTCAGGCCGCCGTCGATCTGATCGCGCAACGCCACCTGGTCGCTTTCGGGAATGCCGAGCAACATCCCGATCGTGCGCATCGGCACCTGCGCCCCGAGATCGGCGATCACATCGAGTCCGTCGGCACCGACGAGCGGGTCGAGGCTGCGAGCGCAGAACGCCCGCACCTCCGGCTCGATCGCGGCCATGCGACGCGGCGTGAAGACCCGCGACAACAGCCCGCGATGCAACGTGTGGTTCGGCGGATCCTCGAAGATGATCGTGCCGGGCGGCATCTCGATGTCGGCCTTGATCAACTCGAGCAGGGTCCCCTTGGCCGAACTCAGCGTCTGCCAGTCCTTGAGCGCCGCCTCGACGTCGCGGAACCGGCTCAGCGCGTAGAAGTTGAACTTCTCGTTGTAATAGAGCGGATGGTCGTCGCGCAGCGCCTTCCAGATCGGATACGGGTCGTCGTCGATGCCAAAGTCGTAGGGGTCGTAATAGACCTCGGGTGCGGCCGTGTCGCTCATGAGGCCGGCCAAGCGTAGGACTTGAGTTCGAGATACTGCGCGAACCCGGCGTCACCGTTCTGGCGGCCGACCCCGGAGTATTTGAACCCGCCAAAGGGCAGGTCCGCTCCGTACGGGGCACCGCCGTTGATGCTCACCATGCCGGTGCGCAGCCGATCCGCCACCGCCTTGGCCCGCTCGAAGCTGCCCGCCATCACCCCACCGCCGAGTCCATAACGGCTGTCGTTGGCAATGCGCACCGCATCGTCTTCGTCCTCATAAGGGGTCACGACGAGCACCGGACCGAAGATCTCCTCCTGTGCGATCGTCATCGAATTGTCGACGTCGACGAACAGGGTCGGCTCGACGAAGAATCCGTTGTCGAACTCGGGGCCGGTCGGGATGCCGCCGCCCAGCACCAACTTGGCGCCTTCCTCCTGGCCTTTTTGGATGTAGCCCATCACCCGGTCGCGCTGTTTCGCCGAGATCTGCGGACCCTGCAACACATCGGGCCGCTGCGGGTCGCCATAGGGCACGTTCTTCATCATGTCGATGAGCGCGTTGACCCCCTCGTCGTAATGCGACTTCGGCAACAGCATGCGGGTCGGGATCGCACACCCCTGCCCGGCGTGGGTACACACGGCGAGGCCCATGAACGAGGCGGCGAGCAGATCGGCATCGTCCAACACCACCGTCGCCGACTTTCCACCGAGTTCGAGGAAGAGCCGCTTCATGGTCCGCGAGCCTCTTTCCATGATCCCCTGCCCGACCGCGGTGGAGCCGGTGAACGAGATCATGTCGACCAGCGGCGACAGCGTGAGTTGCTCGCCGCGAAGGTGATCCGAGGAGGTCACGATATTGACCACACCCGCAGGAATGTCGGTGCGCTCGGCGATAAGCCGTCCGAGCAGCGTCGCGTTGAACGGTGTGTCCGGGGCGGGCTTCAGCACCACGGTGTTGCCGGTGGCCAGTGCGTAGGCGAGCTTGATGATCGCGACCTCGAAGGGGAAGTTCCAGGGGGTGATGGCGCCGACGACACCGGCGGCCATCGACACGACGCTGCGGCGATCGAGGGAACCCTAGATGCTGATCGCCTCGCCGAGGTCGCGCTCCCATTCCCAGGTGCTGATCATCGAGATGGGATGGCGCAACGAGTGGTTCAGCGGAACGTCGAGTTGCGCGCTGTGGGTCAACATCCGCGGCGCGCCCACTTCCTGGATGAGCAACTCGCGAAGCTCCTCGCACTCGGCATCGAGCGCGTCCTGGAACTGATTGAGGCAGTGGATGCGGAACTCGTGATTCGTCGACCAGTCGGTCTCGTCGAAGGCGCGCCGGGCTGCGGCGAGGGCGGCCTCCATGTCCTGCGCGGTTCCGTCGGCCACCTTGCCGACGAGCCCACCCGTGGCGGGATTGAACACGTCGAAGGTGGACCCGTTACTGGCGTCGACGAGCTTGCCGTCGATCAACATTCGGGATTCGGGATGGATGGTTGGCAGGTCGGTCATGGGTTCCCCTGGGTATTCGGTCGATAGGTGAAGGGTTGAGCGGTCGATATGTGTCGGTGGGACGGCGGTGGGTCGTGGCTGGGTCTACCCACCGCGAGCCTCCACCAGTGCTCGGCGGTTGACCTTCGTTGCGGCGCTGCGAGGAATCGCCGCGACGATCTCGACGGTCTTGGGCACCTTGTAGGCGGCGAGGCGCGACCTGGCGAAGGCCACGACATCGTCGGACCCCGGCGCCTCGACTCCCTCGGCCGCTTCGATGATCGCGTGCACGCGTCGACCCCATTGCGCATCGCTCAGCCCGACCACCACGACATCGGCGATCGCCGGGTGTTCGATCAACGCAGATTCGACTTCGGCCGGATACACGTTGGCGCCGCCGGTCACGATGAGGTCGGTGCGACGGTCGGCAAGGTGGAGGTACCCGTCGGCATCGAGATGGCCGAGGTCGCCAGCGGATGAGAACCCGTCCGCGGTGGTCGGTAGCGCCGGGGTGTCGCCGAGATACTGCGCCGAACCGCCCGGGGTTCGCAGGTAGATCTCGCCGACGACCCCCGGCTCGACCGGGCGTCGTTCGGCGTCGAGCACCCGCACTTCGGTGCCGCGAATCCCGCGACCGACACTGCCCGGATGCTCGAGCCATTCGTCGCCACGAATCGCCGTGAGGCCCAGGCCCTCGCTCATGCCGTAGGCCATCACGAAGCGTTGCGCACCGACGAGGTCGATCCAGCGCCGGGTGAGGCTCGGCGGCAGCGGGGCGGCGCCTTGAAGGACCCAGTCGAGGCTCGACAGGTCGCGTGGGGTGCGCTGTTGAGCGTCGGCCATGCGGGCGAGCATGGTCGGAGTGGCCACGAAGTTGGTGATGTCCAGGCGTTCGATCGTGTCGAGCGCCGTCGCTGCGTCGAAGCGGCGCAGCACCACGATCTCGTCGCCGGCCAAGAGGTTGAGGGTCGAGGTGAAGGCGGTCGAGTGATACATGGGCGCCAGCACCAACACCCGCTGCGGCCGCGCCACCTCGCGCCAGTGCCCCATGATGCACGAGCCGTAGGCCTCGGCCCATCGGCTGGGCCGATCGGCCACGATGACCTTCGGGGTGCCCGTCGAGCCGCCGCTGCAGATCCCCCACGCCGCGGCGCCGACGGGTTCGCTGGCCAACGCAGTGCGATGTGGCGCCGACCGCGTGTCGAAGGGCTGTGGAGCGAGGGACACGGCCGTGCCGTCGGCGACGTGCAACGCCGGCGACACGGCCGCGAGCACGCGGGACCGTTCCCAATCGGGCAGGTCCCACCGAACCGGAACCGGAGTCGCTCCCAGCTTCCACGCCGCGAAGACCGAAACGAGCAGTTCGGGTGAGTTCTGAAGCGAGATGGCGACCAGATCGTCGAGGCTGACTCCCCGGCTGGCGAACTCCGTTGCGCATGCCTCGGCGGTCGTGTTCAGTTCGGCGAGCGTGAAGTTGTGATCCGGCGAGCCGTCGGGGTCGACATGACGCGCGACGACGCGGTCGGGATCACTCCCGGCCAGTTCGCTGAGTCGGCCCCCGTAACTCATCGCCTCGCTGTCGTCCCGTCTCGTCTCGTCGTGCCCTGCGTCGTACCCGTGTCGTGCCCTGCGTGCCTCGGCCGGACCCCTACCGGGCCACCGCGACGTCGTCGACCCGCATGAGCCGAGCGAGGTTGCCGCCCATGACCAGACGCATCGTCTCCGCGTCGACATGTGCCATGTCGTCGATGTAGGTACTCGGGACTTCCAGCCCTTCGGGGTGCGGATAGTCGGAACCGAACAGCACCTGGGTCGGGCCGATGAGATCCGCGAGTTTGCCGAGATCCTCCTCCCAGAACGGGCTGATGTGCACCTGCCGCTTGAAGACCTCGACCGGGTTCTCCATGAACTCCTGGGGCATCTTCTTGTAGACGTCGGCAAGGTTCTCAAGCAGCGGCCGCACCCAGGTGCTGCCGTTCTCGATGAATCCGACCTTGAGGCCCGGGTGGCGAGAGAGCGTGTTGTGACAGATGAGCGACGCCGCCGCATCCTCGACGGGCCGCCACGTCGACATCATGCGGAAGGCATTCGGCTGGAACGGCAACATTTCGGTCTGCTTGCCCGCCCATTCCCCGGTGAAGCGCGAGTAGCCGCTGTCGGAGGAGTGGAAGGCCACGAACACATCGTGTTCCACCACCTTTTCCCAGAACGGGTCGAACTCGGGCAGCCCGAAGGACCGCGGGCCATGCAGGCCGGGCACGGGGGCGGGACGAATCAACACGACGCGCGCACCGCGCTCGACGACCCACTCGAGTTCCTCGATCGCCCGTTCCACGATCGGCAGAGTGATCACCGGCGTGGTGAAGATGCGTCCCTCGTAGTCGAACTGCCAGGTCTCATACAGCCACTCGTTGAGCGCGTGAATCGCCGCGTGGGTGAGTTCGACGTCATCTTTCATCCGCTCCTCGAGCAGGCTGGCGAGCGTCGGGAACATCAAGGTGCGATCGAGGCCCTGTTCGTCCATCAACTCCAGGCGCGGGGCAGGTGCACGAAACGCCGGGATCGCCTTCATCGGCTCGCCGTAAATCTCGCGGCGCGACTTCCCGTCGGGATTTCCGACCCGGTAGTACTCCTCTTGAGCGCCGGGCCGGGCGACGACCTCGAAGGTCGGGTTGGGGATGTACTCACTGATCTGGCCGCGCACGACGATCTTGGTGCGGCCGCGAACCTGCACGTAGTCGATGGCACCCTTGTACCGATCCGGCAGGAACTTCGTGAACGCTTCCTCGGTCTCGTACAGGTGGTTGTCGGCATCAAAGATGGGAAAGTCTCGTGCGGGCATGTTGTCCCCCTCCTCGTCGATCCGCGATACCCCAACCCCGGATCGATGGCATGTCATCGGCGTTCCGCACGCTACATGTAAGCGAACGCTCACTTCAATAGGGTACGGTTGCGCATCTGATCAACCTTCAAAATCGACTTTGACGCCACTGTCAAAAGTGGGTCGCAAAGGACTGTACATGAGTTACGACGTGTCCGCGGTACTCCAGGTCGACCACGACGGACCGGTGCGAATCTTGCGCCTGAACCGGCCAGACCACCTCAACGCCACCAACCACGAACTGCACGAACAGCTCACCAAGGTGTTCCCGCAGATACATGAGGACTTCGACGCCCGCGCCGTCGTACTCACCGGTAATGGACGGGCGTTCTCCGCCGGTGGCGACATGGCCTATATCGACGAACAGATCCGCGACCCCGACTACCGCAAGTTGTCGCTGCTGCACGGCAAGCTCATCGCCGCCGCGATGGCCTCGTGTCGCGTGCCGATCATCGCTGCGGTCAACGGGCCGGCGGTCGGGCTGGGCTGCTCACTGGTCGCCATGTCCGACATCGTCTACATGGCGCGCAGCGCCTATCTCGCCGACCCGCACGTGAGCGTGGGCCTCGTCGCCGCCGACGGCGGTGCCATCTCGTGGCCGCTCATGATGAGCCTGCACCTGGCCAAGGAGTACGCACTCACGGGCGATCGGATCACGGCCGAACGAGCCGAACGCATCGGGCTCGCCAACCACGTGGTGGCCGACGACGAGGTCCTCGACGCCGCGCTCGCGTGCGCACACCGCATCGCTAAACAACCTCGGGGTGCGGTCGAGGACACCCGGCGCATGCTCAACCATCACCTCGACCGGGCACTCAACGGATCGATCGATTTCGCCCTGAACGCGGAGTTCCGCTCCTTCGACTCGCCCGAACTACGCGCCACCGTCGACCGCTTCCTCGACTGACCCCTCCGGCCACGCCGTCACCCAGACTCGCGGCAAACCCCCGCCGGGGGAACGCGGCGGGTTGGCCAGTTGGCGGCTCAGTCGGTGGTCGGGAAGCCGAGGTCGATCGCGCTCGACGCCGGGTCCGGCCAACGCGTGGTGACGACCTTGGGCCGGGTGTAGAAGCGGATGCCGTCGGGGCCGTAGATCGCGCTGTCGCCGAAGATCGACGCCTTCCATCCGCCGAAGCTGTGCCAGGCGACCGGCACGGGGATCGGCACGTTGATGCCGACCATGCCGGCTTGCACCTTGCGTTCGAACTCGCGAGCCGCTCCCCCGTCGCGGGTGAACACCGCCGTGCCGTTGCCATACGGGTTATCGTTGACGAGCGTGAGCGCCTCATCGAAGGTGTCGACGCGCACCACGCTGAGAACGGGGCCGAAGATCTCGTCGTCATAGGCCTTCATCCCGGGCGTCACGTGATCGAGCAATGCACACCCGTGATAGAAGCCATCCGCGGGGATGCCGTCGGTTCCGTCGACCACGATCGTGGCCCCCTCCGCCGGTGCGCCGTCGACGTATCCGCGCACCCGGTCGCGATGCGCCTCGGTGATGAGCGGCCCCATCATCGACGACGAGTCGAGACCCGACCCGATCTTCACGTCGGGGATGCGCTTGACGATGGCCTCCACCAGCGGATCGGCGACGGCACCGACCGCCACGATCACCGAGATCGCCATGCAGCGTTCGCCCGCCGCGCCGTACCCGGCGGAAATTGCTGCATCCGCCGCCGCGTCGACATCGGCATCGGGCAACACGACCATGTGGTTCTTCGCCCCGCCGAGTGCCTGAACCCGCTTGGCGTGCTTGGCCCCGACCTCGTAGATCGAGCGCGCCACCGGGGTGCTGCCGACGAAGGACACCGCGGCGACATCGGGCGATGCGAGCAGTTCATTCACCGCCGTGGCGTCTCCGTGCAAGACGTTGACCACCCCGTCGGGGAACCCGGCCTCGGTCACCAACTCGGCGATGCGCATCGACGCGGAAGGGTCTCGCTCGGAGGGCTTCAACACCACCGTGTTTCCACAGGCGATGGCGTTGGCCAGCATCCACAGCGGCACCATGACCGGGAAGTTGAACGGGGTGATCGCCGCGATGACACCGACCGGCTCGTATGCGGTGTGGACGTCGATACCGCTCGACACCTCCGGGTTGCGCCCGCCCTTGAGCAACGAAGGAATCCCACACGCGAACTCGATGCATTCGAGGCCCCGTTCGACCTCGCCTCGGGCATCGTCGAGCACCTTGCCGTGCTCGCCCACGACGATTCGGGCGAGGTCATCCGCGTTGCGGGTCAGGAGTTCGCGAAGGTTGAACATCAGCTTCGCCCGCTTCGACAGCGTGGAATAGCGCCAATTCTCAAAGGCTCCCGCGGCGACGCCCACCGCCTCGGACACCAAGGCCGAATCGGCGAGCGACACCTCGGCGCGCTGAACCCCGGTCGCCGGGTTGAACACGGGTGACACTCGGCCGTCCCGGCTCAACAACTTGCCCCCGATCCAATGGTCGATGCGCTCCATCGGCTCTCCTCTGCTCTGCAGACTCCGCTCTGCGGACACTGCTCTGTGAACTCTGCTCTGTGGACTCTACGAACGGAGGGAGTAAGTAAACGCTCCCTCACTTGTATCTGCACGCTACCCTCGCCCACATGGACCGCACAACGGTGAACGGCCTGGGGTTGGCCTACGAGGTGATCGGCGAGCGAGGACGCCCGTGGATCATCACCCCGGGCGGACGTTTCAGCAAAGACTACGGCGGCAAGATGCCCTCGGAGGTGTTTCGCGATCACATCCTGGCCTGCTACATCTCCGACCCTTCGGGGCTGTTGCTGCGCGACCGGATCGGCATCGACAACATCGCCTGGGAGTGCGACTACCCCCACACCGACACCACCTGGCCGAACTCACCGGAGTTCACGTGGGGCGAACTGCAAGACGCCGGTTGCCGCGACGACGAGATCCACAAGATCACCTGGGAGAACGCCTGCCGGTTCTTCGACTGGGACCCCTTCAAACACACCGCTCGCGAAGACGCCACCGTCGGGGCGCTTCGGGCACGCGCCGATGCCGCCGGCGTCGACGTGACCCGCATGCCCAAGGCGCAGTGGCGCGAGCGCAACGAGGCCGCCGGCATCGGCGTGTTCTGATTCGCGGATGTCCACTACCAACACCTGGACCACCGCGGAGATCGCCGACCAACGCGGCCGGGTCTTCGTCGTGACCGGCGCGAACTCGGGCCTCGGGTTCGAAACCGCCCGCACACTCGCTCGCACCGGCGCCACGGTGGTGATGGCCTGCCGCAGCCCCGAACGCGCCGCGACGGCACTCGACGACCTCCGCAACACGGTGCCCGACGCCGACGTCGAGGTACAACAACTCGACCTGGCGTCACTCGAATCGGTGCGCACCGCAGCCGCCGCGCTGCGCCAGCGATTCGGGGCGATCGACGCCCTCATCAACAACGCCGGGGTGATGTACACCGAACGCGAACTGACCCGTGACGGCATCGAGTTGCAGTTCGGCACCAATCACCTCGGACACTTCGCACTCACCCTCGAGTTGATCGACTCGTTGGAAGCCGCCCCGCGGGCACGGGTGGTCACCATCGGCAGTCTCGGGCACCGACTTCCGTACGCGTTCGACCTCGACGATCTGACCGCAACCGGCAAGTACAGCCGCTTTGGCGCCTACGCGCGTTCGAAGGTCGCGAACCTGTTGTTCTCCTACGAGCTGGATCGACGTCTGCAGGCGGCTGGATCGACGGTCATCTCGTTGGCGGCCCATCCCGGTGCGTCCGATACCGAGATTGCCGAGCATCTCCCGGGGATGAAGTGGCAGCGCAAGTACCTGCACCGGCTCGCGCAACCGGCCTCGCTCGGATGCCTTCCGGCCGTGCGCGCCGCCACCGACCCGGAGGCCGTCGGCGGGCAGTACTACGGGCCAGATCGATTCCTTGAGGCCCGCGGCAATCCAACGTTGGTGCGATCGAGTGGCCGCACCCACGACCGCGAACTCGCCCACAGGTTGTGGACGATCTCCGAGGAGCTGTCAGGTTCGCGCTTCCCGACCGCCGACGTACAGGCGCCGGCCGACCTCGGTTAGTTCTGGTCCACCGACATCCACGCGGCGCGCAGCTCGTCCTCGGTCGAGGCGATAGCGCTCTGCGTCATGATTCCGGCAATCGTCAACACCGCGTACAACAGCCACCAGCCCCACGAGTCGTTGATCGTCTCGGTGATCACGGCCCGCGAGAAGTCCTCGGTGTCGAGGGTCGACCCGAACAACATGAGGCCGCCGACAATCGCCGTCGCTCCGCCGATCGCACTGACCACCACCAGCACGACTCGGGGCAGGTTCGACACGATGCCGGCAAAGGCGAATGCGACGCCGACCAAGATGCCGACGATGGCGATTGCCCAGTTCCAGGGGACCCCCAGTGCGGTCATGAGCGCTCCACCCAACATGAACCCGATCGAGCTCATCGCCATCACGATCGCCACGGAGTAGTACAGGTATGCGAACGTCGCGAAGACGACCGCGAGCACGAGCCCCAGAATCCACCCCAGCGGTGTCGCCAACACCGCATCGCCGGTGATGGCGGAGATGAGCCCGGTGCCCGCGCTGAACCCGGCGAAGAACCCCCACACGGGGATGATGAGTCGGAACCACTGATAGCCGGCGAAACAAAAGGCCGCCCCGGCGATGATGGCCACCAAGCCCAACGCGATATCTGCCATGACCCGTTCTCCGTTCGCTTGGCCCGTACCCGCCAAACGCTACCTCGCCGGGCAGCCGCTTAGACGGATCGGCCAAGCGATCAATCCACCCTCACCCCGCCGAGAACGTGGGCCATCTTCGGGTCACGGTGATCGAAGAACTGCGATACACCCGTGTCGAGCTCAGCGATCCGCGCCATCTCGCCAGCGGTCAACTCGAAGTCGAACACGTCGAAATTCTCCTCCATCCGCTGCCGTCGAACCGATTTCGGGATCACGAGTACCTCGCGTTGGATGAGCCATCGGGTGACCACCTGAGCCACCGACTTGTCGTAGCCCGCACCGATCGAGGAAAGGGTCGGGTCTTCGAAGAGGTTGTTCTTGCCTTCGGCGAACGGCCCCCACGATTCGATCCGGACGCCGTGATCGGCCATCCACCGCTGTTCGTCGGCCCGTTGGAAATACGGGTTCAACTCGACCTGGTTGACCGACGGCACGACCTCGTTGTGATCGATGAGATCGATGAGGCGATCCGGGTGAAAGTTCGACACCCCGATCGAGCGGACGAGCCCCTCTCGCTGCAGCGCTTCCATCGCCCGCCACGAGCTGTAGTAGTCGCCGTAGGGCTGATGGATCAGATACAGATCGACATAGCCCAAGCCGAGACGTTCGAGCGACGACTCAAACGCGCGCCGCGCGCCCTGTTCGCCTCCGTCGACGATCCACAGTTTCGTCGTCACGAACAGCTTGTCGCGGGCGATACCGCTGCGCGCGATCGCTCGGCCGACCCCCTCCTCGTTGCCGTAGGCGGCAGCGGTGTCGATGTGGCGATAGCCGACCTCGAGCGCATCGGTGACGACGCGTTCGGTCTCCTCCGGGACGACCTGATAGACGCCGAATCCCAGGGTCGGAATCGTAACGCCGTCATTCAGCGTGACCTGCGGGTTGTTCATCTGCGCCCCTCCTCGTCTCGAGCTCACGCTACAACTCGCCGCTTGCGCCGTGACGCCCGGTTTCGATTCAGATACCGGCCCCGCCAAGAAGAAATTCCCGCAGGACGACGGCCCCGGAGTGCTCGATATCGCGGGTCGCAGTGACCAACGCCAACTCCCCGGTTTGGGCGGCGGTTCTGAGGCGCTCGACCGCAGCTCCGGCATCGCCGTGGCGCAGTTCGTCCTGGTATCGGGAGGAGAACTCCTCGAATCGGTCGACCGCGTGGTCGTACCACTTCCGCAACTCGGTGCTCGGCGCCACGTCCTTGCACCACTCGTCGAGGGCGGCCCGTTCCTTGGAGACGCCCCGGGGCCACAGGCGGTCGACGAGCACCCGCCGACGGCCGGGCTCGGGTGGGTCATAAGCGCGCTCGATGTGCACATGGTCCTTGAGGTCACGTCGCATGGGTCACCCCCCTCTTCCCCCAGCCTCGTGCCGCGGTGGCAACCACGGCTATCGCAAGGCTCGCGGCGCCGACCCACAAGGCGGCTGTAGCGAGCGGGGCCGCGAGTTCCTCCGCCACGATGCGTATCGCCCGGACCGCCCCGGGGGTGAGGCCGGCATCGTCCAACCGGTCGATCCCGGCCTGGGTCGACCCCCACAGCAGCACCATCATCACCGCGGTGGCGGCAGCCAGGGCGCCGAGTGTTCTCAACCGTCGCCGGGATAGCGCCAACGCCGACACCGTCGCCCCCACCGCGATCAGCGGAGCATAGAGCCCGACACGCTGGGCAAGGGAGACCACGAACTCGATGACCGCAAGGACTCCACCGACCGACCCCTCCCGGGCGATCGTGTACTCGGCGAAATTTCTCGGCAGCGTCACCCCGAGCGCTTCGGACACCGCTGCACGCTGCGCGTCCGCCCCGTCGATCTGAGCGAGATCGGGCAGTTCGACCGACGGCAGCACTCCGACCGTCTGCGCCGCTGCGAATGCGTCGACCACCAACGGCACGAGGTTGACCCGAAACGGCTCATCGGCGGAGATCTCCCCGAGGCCGCCGCCGTCGACGACCGTCTCGACGATGACCCGATGGAGCCGACCTGCCGCAGACGTTGCGAGGGAGTTGGCGATATCGGACCCGATCACGGGCGCCGCTATTCGCGCAGCCGCCACATCGGCAGCCCACTCCTGTGCGGTCGAGCGGAGCCGCCGAACCACCGGATTCGACGTCGAGTCCGCGTCGTCGATTCCCAACACCTCCATCGCCGCGCTCACCGCCCGGTCGGCCGCAGCGGTCGCCAGGTCCGACACGACCTCCTCATCGTTTAGTGCCGCTGCCACCGCGTCGCTGGTGCGCGCCGGCGAATCGATGATCGAGTTCACCCACGAACCCACCACCGACAACGCGATCGCTCCCACCGCGACAGCGCAGACCAGGGCAACCACGACCGAGCGAACGACGCCGCCGGGACCCAATCGATCAGAGGCGTGGGAATCGGCGGCTGACATGGGTCGACACTAGCCCCAGGGTGCTGACTCTGTGGACGGCAGTTCTGTGGACGGCAGCGGGTGCATACCCAGGCCCCCTAACCTGCCCTCATGGCCGACACGAGCGCGGATTGCACGACGACGAGCCCACCCGCCGCCCCACGACCCCGCTTCGAGAGTCCGACACTCAACAGTGTTGGACGCAGCGCCTGGGCAGTGGTCGGAATCACCCTCGTCGCAGCGGGGGCGATCTACGGGCTCGCCGCGATCAGCACGCTGGTACTTCCCCTGGTGTTTGCCGCCGTCTTTGCGATCCTCGCCCAGCCGATGCAGCGCTGGCTGCTCGACCGCCGGATCCCACCGGGGCTCGCTGCCGGACTCATCGTGTTCGCCATCGCCGCGACCATCATCGGCGTGATAGCGCTCACCGCCCGGGGCCTCATCGAGCAGTACGACCGGATCGCGGATGAGGTCGAATCCGCTCTGACGCATTTCGACATCGACAACGCCGATATCGAGGCGATCCGCAACCAACTGCAGAACCTCGGAAGCGGGCTGGGGTCCGGGGCCGCAGGATCGGTTGCAGCAGGGTTCAGCGCCGTCGGCCGGACCCTGGTCGGGGTGTTGTTGGGCGGGCTGATCTTCTACTACTTCCTCAAGGACGGCTCGAGAATCCGCCGAGGCGCGGTCAACCGCGCCGCGGCAGATCAGCAGGCCCACCTCAATGCGTTCATCGAGGACACGTTCTTCGTCTTTCGCCGCTACTGGCTCGGGCGGGCCATCATCTCGGCCGTCGTCGCTGCCGTGGTCGGAATCGGTGCCGCAATCCTGAACCTTCCGTTGATCACCACGATCGTCGTCGTCACCTTCGTCGGCGGGTTCATCCCGTATCTGGGAGCGCTGATCGGGGGCGCGCTCACCGTCGTCGTCGCGCTGGGTTCGAACGGCATCGTGTCGGCGATCGTCATGCTCGGTGTGGTCATGGTCGCCAACATCGTCATCGAGAATCTCGTCGAACCCGCCGTCACCGGCAAGACGCTTCAGATCCACCCGCTCGTCGTCCTGTTGTCCACCACCCTCGGCGCGACCGTGGCCGGCATTCCCGGCATGATCATGGCCGTTCCCATCGTGGTGATCGCTCAGCGGGCCGTTCCTGTGTATCGCACCGTCGTTCTCGGCCACCCTTTCGTGGACGTGCCGCTCGATCTGGACCCACTCGACGACGAACCCCAGAAGCGACCATGACCGACGCGGCTGTCGCGCTGCTCGTCCTCGGCGGGGTCATCGCGTTGTTCATGGCGAACCGGTTCCCCGTGGGCTCCGTCGCCGTCGCCACCTCGCTCACGCTGTGGGCCACGGGCCTGTTGACCTTCGACGAGGCCGTCGCCGGGTTCGGCGACCCCGTGGTGATCTTCATCGCCACCCTGTTCATCGTCAGCGAAGCCATCGACGCCAACGGCCTCACCACCTGGGCTGGGCAACGGGTCGTCGCGATCGCCGGCGACAACATGTCGCGGGTGCTGGTGTCGATCATGGCGTTGTGCGCTGTGCTCACAGCGCTGATCAGTCTCAACGGATCGGTGGCAGCGCTGTTGCCGATGGCGGTCATGTTGGCCATGAAGCTGAAGGTTCCACCGTCACGTCTATTGATGCCGATGGTGTACGCCGGTAGCGCCGGTTCGATGCTGGTTCTGATGGGCAGCCCGGTCAACGTCATCGTGTCCGATGCCGCCAGCGAGGTCGGCGAAGGCGCCTTCGGGTTCTTCGAGTTCGCCGTCCTCGGCGTACCCCTCCTGATCGCCACGATGCTCATCGGCGCCCTGCTGACACGCCGTCTTGTGCCGGATCGTCAGCCCGTCAGCGCCCCACCCGACCTCAGCCGGCACGCCCACGCGCTCGCCTCCCACTATCAACTCAGCGAGGGTTTCTACCGGCTTCGAGTTCGCGACAAGTCGCCGCTGATCGGCCGCAAGGTCGCCTCGTTGCGTTTCGACGATCACCCCACGATCGACCTCATCGCCACACAAGGGGCCGACGGCCTTGCCCGCGCTGTGGAACATGTTCTCGAACCCGACGACGTGCTGGTCGTCTCGGGGACCACCGAACACGTCAGCACGTTGGCGGTCGCCGATGGGCTTGCGGTCGCACTCAGCCCCGCGTCGCCGGACTCCCCAGACACCCTCATCGGCCGCGAGGCCGGCGTGGCCGAGGTTGTGGTGCCGCCGAGGTCACCGCTGATCGACGAGACGATGTTCCCTGGCATGGTCCGAGGCGACGACCTCGTGATCCTGGCGATCCAGCGGTACGGCCGAGACTTCGGCGACAAGCCGGTCAAGATCGCTGCGGGCGACTCGATCCTCGTGTGGGGTTCTTGGGATTCGGTCGACGGCCTCGTCACCGACCGCGACGTCTTGATCGTCGACAGCCCGGACCTCATGCGCCGCCAGGCAGGACCGCTCGGCAAGGCCGCGACCCGCACCGCAATCATCGTCGGCGCCATGGTGCTGTCGCTCGCCTTCGGTCTCGTTCCCCCTGCCGGCGCCGGCTTGATCGCAGCACTGGCCCTCGTGTTGAGCGGTTCGATCTCCTCGGCACAGGCCTACCGCGCGGTGTCGTGGGAAACCGTCGTGCTGGTCGGCGGACTCATTCCGATGTCGGCGGCCATCCAATCAAGTGGTGCCGCTGACAGCATCGCCGAGCGTGTCATCGACCTCGTGGGTTCGGGTTCGCCGATGCTGTTGATGCTCGCCCTCTTCGCGCTCACCGCGGTGCTCGGCCTCGTCATCAGCAACACCGCCACCGTGCTCATCGTCTTGCCAGTGGCCTTGTCCGTCGCGGCCGAGACCGGGTACGCCGCCAAGCCCGTGCTCATGTTGATCGCCGTCGCGAGTTCCGCTGCGGTCCTGACCCCGGTTCAGACCCCGGGCAACATGATGGTGATGGCCCCGGCGGGTTACCGGTTCAGCGACTATTGGCGCCTCGGCGCACCGGTTCTGCTCGCATGGCTGGCGATCGCATTGGTCGTGATCCCGATCATGTGGCCGTTCGCGCCCTGAGCGACCCCGCCGACCGCAGCGGTCCGGCCGGCGGTCTTGAACAGACTCATGATGGGTTCTCCGGTGATGGACTCGGTTGGAACCGATGACCATGTGGCGGGTGCGTAGCGGGGGTCATCGGGATGCCCACGACGCCGCGGCGATCGCGGCACCGCCGAGCGCCGTCGCGGCTAGAACGATATGTTCGAACCAGGGGCTCGTCGCCACCTCGATGTCGAGCAGTGGAACGACCACCGACGTCCACACTGCGACGGCCACCGTGAACGCCAGCACCGTCCGGGCGACAACCGTCGGGATGGCGGACGCCAATCGAATGCGTCGACGTTGCCACCACAACCCGGCGATGATCGCCCAACCCGCGAGCAGGATGGTGAGATTGATCGCCACACCGGCCGGCAGCGCTCCCTCGCAGGTGGTACGGCCTGCGGCGATGCGGTAGCGCTCGAGGTCGAGGGAGCTGGCGAACTGCGAGGACAGCGCAATCACCGGGCCCACGACCGCAGTAGCGATGAGGATCAGCCCTCTCGTTCGCACGAAGAGCGCACGTGCCGCGCTGTAGGCCCCCAGGATGCTGCGTAACGCAAACAGCAACAACAACGCCGACATCGACAGCGCGGCACCGTTGAGCATCATCTCGTGTGTGAGGCGGCCTCGGTCGACGTCGGCGCCTGTCTCGCCCGCGAGCCGCGCGTAGGTGAGGCTCAAGATGAGCAACGTGAAGAAGGCAGCGGTGAACACCTCTGCCCCGGCCGACAGATCGTTGCTGTCGCAGTCATCGTCGGTGTGGTCGAGCGGAATCAGAATCGCCAGCAGCGCAAACCCGCTCAGGAGCCCGGCAACCGCGGAATACCAGCCAGCGGTCGCCGCTGCGTTCAGGCTGGCCGCGCTCAGTCCACAGCTGAGGTCGGTCATGTCGAAGCGCCCACGTCGACCGTCGCCCTATCCCAGGTTGTCGCGCAGCAGGTCGCGCAGCCGGGCCGTGTCGGCCTCAACCCAGCCCTCGGGCGGCCGAACCGCCAACCAGCCGTCGACAACGTTCTCGCCGAAGATGTGGCCGTGCCCGGCAGGGACCTCGCCAGCACCGGGCAGGTCCCCGACGATCTGCCAGAACGCCACGACCGGACGCCACCCGAACGCCGGTGACCGGTCGACAGCATACGGCCGCTCGTTCCAATCCGGCTCCAGCGCCCACAGACCCCAGTTCCACCACGTCACGGGATCCGATGCGTTCTGGAGGTACACGATTCGCGGCGGATCATCCGCGCTCGGTGGCCCGGGAAGATCGGCGGGCTCCTGGGCGAAAAACACCCCGGGCACCGACGGCTTCGGCTGCCACTCGGGCGAACCCTCGACCCGATGGCGGGTCAGTTCCTGACGCAACGGGTTGTCGTAGGTCGGGCCGATGAGCAACGCCCCGTCGCTGAGCGTCTGGATCTCTTCGACGGTCTCGAGCCCGCGCTCCAACCCGAAGGAGCCCAGGCTTTCTCCGAATCCCAGAACCGTCGGGCGGACGTCGGGGTCCATCTCGTCGAGATGCTCCATCACGGCGTCCCACATGGCCCGGGTGGTGTCGCCCGGTGGCTTGTCGTCGATCAGCACGGTGATCCAACTCGGCAGGTAGGAATACTGCATCGCCACCAGCGCCGTGTCGCCGCCGTACAGATACTCGATGGCATCCGCCGCATAGGGGTTGATGTATCCGGTACCCGTAGCGGTGAACAACACCAGGACCTCGCGCTCGAACGCTCCGGTTCGCTCGAGCTCCTCAACCGCGAGGCGGGCCCGTTCGGCCAGCGAATCGTCGGCGGCCAACCCGACGTACACCCGGATCGGCTCCTCGCAGCAGTCGTCACCACCGAAGCTTTCCAACTCGGCGAGCCGAGGTCCGGACCCGATGAAATTGCGGCCTTGGAATCCCAACTCGTCCCAGTCCACCACCGAACCCGGCCCTCCGGAGCGTTCGGCATTCGTCGGTTGATACATGCCCTCGCGTGTCGAGTGGTCGATCGTGGAGAACATGGACTGCATGGTCGACACGGCGAGCCGGGCCAGAACCCCCTGGGCGAACCCGACGATCAGCAACAACATGATGAACGATCCGACCGCCATCGACACCCGTGGCGGGACGACCCGGTTCAGTGGACGGATCAACGCCCGGGTTCCCGAGCGCACCAAGCGGGAGATGAACAACACCAGCACCGCCACCACGGCGGCTACCACGACCACATACGCCCGCGTCAGCGCCGGGTCCGGCTCCAGGCCGACCTTGGTGCGCAGTTCGTCCTGCCATCCGCGCGATTTCCAAAGCATCGTCGCCAAACCGATGACCGAGATCGCACCCAAGGCCATCCAGGCGCGCCGCTTGACCAGCGGTGACGGCTCGCGTCGTACGACCCATCGCCGCAACGCTGCGCTGAGGCCCGACCCGATACCATACCCGCACACCGCGGCAATGCCGGTGACCACGCTCTGGGTGACCCACCCGCGCGGCAACAACGACGGGCTGAGCGACCACAACGCGAACCACAGACCGACGACCAGCCCGCCAAAGGTCAGGCGCGGACGAACCAACCACCGCACCCAGCCCCCGAAGGAATGCTGGGCGCGGTGGCTCCCGTTGCTGTTGCTCGACGTGTCCTCGGTCTCGAACTCGTTCTCAGTCACACCCACTCCTCTGTGATCAGTAGATCACAAGGAGATGGGGGCTCCAGGACCGAGCGGGATCCCAAAGACCCAGAACACGCCGAACAACAGGATCCACGCCACCGAAATAATGACCACGTACGGCAACATCAACGCCACGATGGTGCCCATGCCGGCCTTGCGCTGATAGCGCTGAGCGACCGTCACGATGAACGGCAAATACACCATGAGCGGGGTCATGACGTTGACCGGGCCGTCCCCAACTCGGTACGCCGCCAGCACCGTCTGAGGCGCAACGCCGAGCCTCATGAAGATCGGGATGAACACTGGGGCAAAGATCGCCCACTTCGGCACGACCCCGGGAAGGATGAAGTCCAACAGGAGAATCACGAGGATCATGGCGATGAGCAACGGCAACGCACCGACGTTCGCCGACTCGAGCACGCCGGCCAACACCACCGCGAGGACCCGGGGGATGTTCGTGTAGTTGAAGTAGGCGATGAACTGGGAAATCATCAGCAACATGAAGATCAGGCCGGACAGCCCGGCGAAGGTCTTTGTCACCGCCGCGATCACGTCGTCGCTTGCCGTGATCGTCTTGGCGCCGATGCCGTAGGCGATGCCACAGGCGAGGAACACCAGGGTGATCAGGAAGATCAGGCTCGCCATGAACGGCGTGTTGCCGATGATGGCGTCGGTGACGGGGTGGCGCAGGGGCGCACCCGGGGGTGCGACCAGCACGACGATCGCGAGAAGCATCGCGACCATGGCCCGGAAGGCGAACTTGAGCCCGCGGCGCTCGGCCTCTTCGTCGACCTCGTCGCCGGATGCTGCGCCGCCGCCGACGTAGGCCGGGTCGCCCTCAGCCGCGTCGTAGGCGCCGAGGCGACGTTCCACGATCCGCTGGGTCACCAGCACCGCCACCGCTGCGAGCAGGAAGGACGACACGATGCCGAAATACAGGTTGGCCGTCACGTCGAGGTGTTCGCCGGACGAACCGATCGCCTCGTTGGTGATTTCGGTCAGCATCGAGTCGACCGGGGTGATGAGCAGGTTCACCCCGAAGATGCACCCGACTCCGGCGTAGGCCGCGGCGAGACCCGCCAGCGGGTGTCGCCCGAGCGAATGGAATGCCGCGGCAGATAGAGGTATCAGAATCAGGTAGCCCGCATCGGATGCGACGCTGGAGAGCACACCGATGAAGATGAGGCTGAAGGCAATCGCTCCTGACGGCGCCACCGAGACCAGTCGACGGATGAGCGCATCCATCATCCCCGCCTGCTCGGCGACCCCGACGCCCGCCATCGCCACGAACGTCACGGCGACGACCGCGAACCCGGCGAAGTTGTTAACAAAGGTGCTGAGGATGTAGCGGATCCCATCGATCGACAACAGGTTCCGAACCGGGTAGGTGACTTCCTGAACCGTGTAGTCGGGAAGTTCGGCTTCCTGCCCGGTCAGGAGATCCCACGCGACGATCGAGCCGCCGAGTTGGCCCTGGAGATCGTGGAGTTCGGCTTTGGGGACCGGCGTCACGACTTCCTCGGTGACCGACACATCGAAGATGGACAGCACCATCGACAACACCGCCACACCGGCGATGAGGTACAGGAACATGATCACCGGGTGCGGGACCTTGTTGCCGATCGTCTCGATCTTGTCGAGGAAGCCCGAGGACTCGCCTTCGGGGGCCACTGCCGCTGTGTCGTTCATTGCTGGGCTCCTGTGCCTGACAGTGTTAGGGCCTGATCACCAACGTCTCGGTCAGCCCACCAGATCGCGGAGGTACTGGGCGACGAGGCGCACACCGGCCCCGGTCGCCCCGGCCGCCTGGTACGGCTTGACCGGCTTGTCGAGCCAACCCGTCGCTGCGATGTCGAGGTGGGCAAAGGGAACGTCGCCGGCGAAATGAGCGAGGAAAGCCCCTGCGGTGATCGAACCGCCGGCCGGCCCCGCGAGGTTTTTCACATCCGCGATCTCGCTCTTGACCATCTCGCGGTATTCCTCCCACAGCGGGAGCTGCCAGGCGCGGTCGCCGGCGGACTCGCCGGCGGCGAGCAACGCGTCGGCAAGGCTCTGATCGGTCGACATGAGCCCGGTCGCGTGGTGGGCCAGCGCAATGATCGCGGCGCCGGTGAGCGTGGACAGTTCCACGATCGCCGCGGGGTTGTAGCGCTGTGCGTAATGCAGACCGTCGCTCAGGATCACCCGGCCTTCGGCGTCGGTGTTGAGCACCTCGATGGTCGACCCCGACAGGGTCGTGACGACGTCGCCCGGGCGGAAGGACCGGCCGCTCGGCATGTTCTCGGCCGACGGAACGAGCCCGACGAGGTGGACCGGCAACTGCAGTTCGGCGGCGACCTTCATCGCCCCGTAGACCGCCGCTCCGCCGCCCATGTCGTTCTTCATGTTGGTCATGAAGTCGCCGACCTTGATGTTGAGACCACCCGAGTCGAAGGTCAGACCCTTGCCGACGAGGCACACGGTCGGGACCCCTTCGAGGTCGGCGCCGTATTCCATGATGATGAAGCGCGGCGGGCTGTCCGAACCCTTGCCCACGGCGAGGACTCCCCCGAATCCCTGCGCTTCGAGTTCGTTCTCGTCGAGCACCGTCACCGAGATGGACGGCACCTGCTCGCCGAGTTCGACGGCCCGCTGGGCAAGTTGTGGCGGAGTCTTCTCAGCCCCCGGGGTGTTGACGAGGTCGCGTGCGAACACGACGCCGTTGCCGACGATCGTGCCGGTTGCAACACCGCCGCTCACCGCGTCGAGTTCAGTTGCGCCGACGAGCACCTCCACCGCCTCGATTTCGTGGGACTCGGCGTCGCTCAGGTTGGTGCGATAGCGAAGGAAGCGGTAGTTGCCTAACAGGAGACCGACGGCCACCGCCTCGCCGAGTTCGGCCCCGGCGACCACGAGCCCTTCAGGAAGCCCCATCGCGACCGTGGCCTCGCCGAAGCCTCGCGCGACACGAATCGCCGAGGCGGCCGCCTGGCGGATGCGTTCACCATCGACCTTGTCGGCCTCGCCCAACCCCACCAGCACGAGCCGTGTCGGAAGGCCCTCGGTGCGGGGGTAGACGACGACGGTCTGGTTCGGCTTGCCCGTAAAGTCGGCTGCCTCCACCGAAGACGCTAGGGAATCGGGAAGGTCGGTATCGCCGAGCCAACCCAAAATGCCCACCGATGCGGCAGATTCCAGTACCGACCCGACGCTCACCTCGATCTTCATGTCATTCCTCCAAAACGGGATCCCGCGCAGTACGCGACAGCGTAGCCAACACTGTTGAGAGCGAGGTGCGCAAACGCGGGCGAAATCACACTTTTTGTCGTTCGGCGGAGCCCGGCGAAGGCGAAACCCGCTGCGGTCGTCGCGAGCACCGTGCCGGCCACGAGCCACGGACCTGCCACCTCAACGCCCGCCGTGTCCGGCGACGTCACCGCCCCGCCGGTTGCCGCCGGGTAGAGGTGCCACATTCCGAACAGCACCGCGTTAACCACCAGCGCAGTCCGCGATTCCCACAGCCGCTCCCCTAAACCGAACAGCACTCCCCGGAACGCGAACTCCTCGACCGCCACGGTGCCGAGCGGGATGACCACGAAAATGCGCCACGCCGCCTCGGCGCCGCTGCCGGCGACCCGCTCGTCGGTGACGAGCCCAAGCGCCCCGCCGAGTATCACCAAGATCGCAATGCCAACAAAGACGATCGCCCCGACCCGTAGTCCACGACGCGCTGTTCCGCGACCCAAGCCGAGTTCGTCACGGGTCAACCCGGCGCGCCACACCACGAGACCGAGCGCAGCCATCACGACGACCTGCCACACCCCGTTGGGAGCGTGATCACGCGTCAGGTTGACGACGGCCAGAACGACGACGACGGCGACAAACGCTGGCATGCCAGCGGGACACTACCCGGCCGCGCTGCCGGCGGTCGCCAGCAGTCGCCGGCACGGCTGTCGGGCTACGGGTGCCGCGGGCCCTTCCGGTCGGAAGCTCAACAACTCGGCGCGCCTACCGACAGGGTTCGCACGCGAGCGGACTTCTGGAGGGGTGCGATGAAGTTTGAACGATTCACAATGGCGGCTGCCATCGTGACAACGACGCTCTTGGCGTCAGCGTTGTCGGTCATGTCATCACCAGCGGCAGGTGCGGCCGTTGCCACGCCGGTGATAACCGAGGTCGCCTTGTTGGCCTCGGGTACCGATTCCGGTCCCGGGAACGCGAACCCGAACTTCCACCGTGTTCGTGTGCGGTGGGCGCCGGTCGACGCAACCGTGGCGAGCTATCAGATCTGGTGGAAACCGTCGGGCGGGTCGTAGTCATGGACTGGAAACAGTGGCACCTACAAGCCAACGATCTCCTCATCCACGCTGGTTGACGGCCAGTACGGCTATCAGACCGAAAAGAAGCGGGTGACGGGATCGGGGTCGCAGTACGCCGATCTCGGCACGAACGCGTACGGCATCGTAGAGGTGCCCGACGCGGCGGGGATCGATCTGTACGAGTTCACCGTCATCGCGCAGACCGCCGCGGACAGTTGCTGGCCAGGGTCGGGCAAGTCGACCTGTATCCATTCGACGGCTTCGCCGGCGTTTCAGCTGGAGATGCCACCGGTACCGACCATCGCTCAACACAGCAGTGGGCATCCGATGCGTCCGTGGCGGCTGCGTGCACAGTGGTCGTCGTCGGTTACTCAGGGAACTTGGACGTTGAAGCGGTCGCTCGTCGGTGTCGGTGGTGGACCGGTCACGATGGATCGTGTCGCTGTGACCGGGGCGGCAGCGGAGTCCAGCCAGTTGGACTACAACTCGGTCGGGGCGAACTACTACCTCGAACGCGAATACGTCACGGGTGGGGTGAAGTTCATCACCGCGGCGGTGTCGACGGGCATTCAAGCGGCAGTGCCTGCCTACGAGTGGGACCCGAACCGGGCGCGGGAATACGCGGGGGCGGTCTTGCCGATCATGACGCCGAACCCGACCGGTGGCGACGTGTTGTGGGTCGACCAGAACGCTGCACCTGGCGGCAACGGCACCGACAACTACCCGTACCAGACGATCTCCGCAGCGGTGGCCGCGTCCTCGAACGGCTCGACGGTCGTGGTCCGTTCCGGCACCTACCGCGAGTCAATACGAGTGCCCTACAACCGCGACAATCTCACGATCCGAGCAGCACAACACGCCACAGTGATCGTGTCAGGCGCCGACGAACTCCCCGCTCACCAAGGTGCGGGAGGCTGGACCAGGTACGGGTCCAGCGGCCTCTACGGCTTCACCGTCTCATCGTCGCCCCTATTTGGCACTGACGATGTGGGAGAAATGGTCCCTGACCAGATGGATCCAAACTATGAGGAGGCAAACGACCTCGAGCAGCTCATCGTCGACGGGGAACAGGTCGACCAGATCGACTGGTGCGATTGGTCCGGTGAACGCAACGCGCCTCATTGCAACAAGGCACCATTCCAGAATCTGGGGCGGCCCACGTACACTGTGGGGACCTTGGGAAATCGATTCTTCTATGATCGAACCGCGAAGAAAATCTGGACTGAAAACCCGAATATCGTCGCCGGCACAGCATCAAGTGTCGAATGGACCACGCGCGAGTATGGAATACTCGTTGATTCATATACGGAAGGTGTCGCACTTGAAGGCTTAGTCTTCGAGCATCAAGGTCCCATCCTCTCGAATATCGCCGGTGCAGTTCAACTTTACGGAGATGACGTGACGCTGGTCGACATCATCGTCCGCGACAGCTCAGGAACTGGTATCAATTTCAACAGATCGTCACCTACACCTGACCCCGTATTGAGGATGGACCGGGTTACAGCGGTTAAGAACGGCGCACTCGGCCTCCAGATCGGAGGCAAAAAGAGTGATGTCAGTACGGATGGAGAAATAGAGCTGAACTACGTCCGGGTTGACCAAAATAATGTGGTCGGCTATTCGTGGAATAGCTGCAGCTCCAACTGTATCCTCGCCGGGGCCAAGCTGGTTGCCGTGACAGACACGAGTATTCGAAACTCCTCATTCTCCGGGAACCGTGGACACGGCCTATGGTGTGATCTCTACTGTGTCAATTTCAACATCTACGGCAGCGACATTTCGGACAACTACGGCAGCGGCATCTTCTACGAGATATCTGTCGGTGCTCGAATCGAGTCCAACACGATCACCGGCAACGGCTCGGCAACGAACCTGTCAAGCGAGGTGAAAGCGGCAGGTATCAAGATTGCCGGGTCCCGAGACTACGCGGCCCGGAGCCTCGGCCCCGTTGCGATCCACCGCAACACCATCGCCGACAACCAGTCCGCCAACATTCTCATAGTTGATGACTATCGTTCTGCCGATCCGCCACCATCGGGGTTGTTCCCAACCACCAGTGGCGCACCACGCGTCACGATGACCGCAAACGTGATTGCCGAGAGCAGCCGCACCGGCGGCAGTTACTACAACAAGACACAGATCAACGTCATGGACCACAGTCTGTACACCGCGACGCCCAATTCTGCATGGGTTGCGGGCAGCGGCAACAATGCCTTCCTGCACGTCGCCGCCACGAACACTCAACGCTACCGATGGGACGGATTCGACCGATCGGATGCTGGAGACTACTCAACCGCATCGAGTTCCGAGTCCGGCTGGTCGACACGCACTGCAACACCGAGTGGCGGTTGGGCGAGCCAGTTCACTGACGCAGCCAATGGCAACTTCCGGCCCGTGCTTGGATGGACTCCCGGAGGATGGAGCGGGACGCAAGCGCTCAGTGCCCAAGCCCAAACTGCAATGGGCATCACCGATACTTCAACCTCCTTTGGAGCCCGGTACGCGCCGTGATAGCGATCTATCGCAACTGTGCGGCACACGACCGAGCCACACAGTGGGTATCAAGGTCGGAATGGAGTCGACGTGTCTAACTCGACTTCTGCACTTTGGCCATCCTCGTCCCAAAGGTGGAAGACAGTAACACGGGCCTGAACAATGGACCCGGTAGGCACAGTCAACAACACTGACCGGGTTTCAGACAGATACTGCCCATTGCCGTTGCTAGCTCCGGGAACTCGGACCTCAAACCCACGAACAAGGTCCGGGTCGACGGCAGCATCCAGACTCCAGGTCAACTCGAATTTGTCCGGCGCAACCCGCGTGGCGCGTAGGTCGCGAACCGGCACAACCTGCCTCTCGAAATCCGTAGGACGTTCGTATGGCCGCGTTGCGTCCAACACGAGGTCGCCCCACGGGTACTTCACTCCGTCGTAGTAGACACTGACCTGGTACGTGACAACAGCACCAAGTGGGATCGCTGGTGTCATCGCGCCGACGTGTTCCTCGACAGTAAACACCCGTTGATCACCCATCGCCGGGTGATCAGTTGACAGCGATACGGTCACAGGCTTGTTCGGGTCGCTATCCCCGTGACGATCCCATTTCACCGAGAACCACTGGGAAGACGCGTCCTGTTCGAACTTCACTGCTCGAAGGTCCGTGATCGGGAACGTCGCTGCCGGTTCGTCCACGGTCGGCTCATCGTCGGCAGCGGTGGTGATGCTGAGTGGTTGGCCGTAGTTGCCGGCTCGGTCGATGGAGCGGACCAGATAGGTCGGTGTTGCGCCGAGTTGGACTGTTTCCTCGAACACGGTCGTGCCTGCCGGCACCCATCCGAGGTAGTGGTCGTCGTCGTTGCGGTGGATGAGGTATCCCGACAGTCCGACGGCTGGGCTTCCGCTCGTGCCCACATCGGCGACCGGCATCCATTCGATCCGTACGCGACCCGTGGGTGGGTCGACCGTTCCCGATACCGCTTCGGGAACCGGGGGTGGGGTCGTGTCGGGTGCGTGGTTCACCACACCTTTCAGCACTGCTGGAGAACTGAAGTTGTTGGCGCGGTCGACCGCGCGTACTTCGTAGCGGTACCACCCGGGCGCGAGGTTGGTGTCGGTGAAGTTCAATGTGTTGGCGGGGACCCATCGGATGAACACCCAGTCGCGGTGGATCAGGTAGCCCGACATTCCTGACGCGTTCGCGCCTTCGTCGGTTGCCGCGTCCCACGTCAATCGCACGTCGCCGCCGTCGAGCACCTCGAAGCCCAGACCCGTCACCGGCGACGGCGCCGTCACGTCGCGACTCACCGGCCCACCGGACTCATGCGAGGCCACCGACTCGCTCTCCGCAATCGACTCGACGGCACCCGCCACACCAAACCCACCAACCAATGCCACTACTACACCGGCACCCAGCAACCGCAAACTACGCGACATCACACGATCGTCCATTCAACAATTCAACCCGACGCCGCCACCCTGACACCCACTGCCCCCTCACGCAACCCCCGCCCCGGCCAACGGGCACAACTACCCACACATGGCACCACCCTCGGTGCAGGACTCCCCACACAAAGCGCGCGGCAACCACCGTGCGGCACCCGTAACCGGACGACACTGCCGGCGGTCGCCGGCACGACTGTCGGGCTACGGGTGCTTGTCGAACCAGGCGAGCACTTCGGCCGGTGAGGAACTGATCCAGCGATGCAAAGCCGTCGGGTCGACGACACGACGAGTCTCGATCCCCTTCTGGCGGAGCATGTCGCGATACGCATCCATCGTCGCCAACGGCACCACCGGGTCGAGCCCCCCGTGGAGGAACAGCGTCGGCGGGTGGTCATCGCGAATCGGCCCGACATCGCAGAGCGGTCCGAGACACGTCGCATACGAGCCTGCCGCCACCGCCAGCGCCTTGAAGCGGCCGGGATACGACACCGCCATCCGACTCGTCATGTAGCCGCCACTCGAGATCCCGGTCGCGTACATCCGCTCGGTCGACGCATCGCCGAACATACCGGAGTCGAGGGCATCGAACAGCCGCAACATGAGGGCATGGTCATTCGAGCTCAGATAGTCGGGCACCAGCGGATTGTTTGTGTCCCAGAAGGTGACCCCCGCCAGATGCGTCGCCGGGGTCAACACGGCATAGCCGTTGTCGAGCAGGCGCTGTACGACCTGGGTCTGCGAGTACGCACCGAATGGCTCCGCCGGCGACGCCGTCCAGGTGAGCGCCGGGGTGGCCACCGACCCCTGGAACATGATGACGGTCGGCCAGCCGCCCTCGGGAGCATCGCCACGAGGAACCTGCCACAGGATCTGACGGGCCTCACCAGCGGCGGTCAAGGTCGCCGTGCGATACGGGCACGAGAGCGTGATCGCGTCGGTGGAGCACCTCGAACTCGCCGGCACGGCGGCAGGCGAACACGCTGCCGCCGACGTGGTGAGCAGGCCGGCGCCCAGCAGCGCGGCGAGCCTGCGTCGGCGCAACCCCGCCCCGAGCCGCGCGATCAGACCAACGTTCATCATCTCCCCCCTCGTTTCATCATTCCCCGCAACCGTAAGACATATCAGCCCGACTGTCTCGCGATGACCGATTGAACTTGACTACCCCCGATAGTCCGAGGTCTCGGCCAGGTCGGCAGCACTCTTCATGAGGTTCAACACGTACGGACCCAACGCCTTGGCCGCCGGACTGTCACCGCCGTATTTCACGCTTTGTTCCAACACGATGGCGAGCTTCCAGCGGGCGAGCACCGTGTAATAGTCCATGTCGTCGACCTGACGCCCCGACACCTCGGCGTAATGCTCGATCAGCCGTGATGCTCCGGGCATCCCCGACAGATCGACGTAGTAGCTCTTCGCCTCCTCGAGGAGGTGTCCACTTTTAGTCGCCGTGCATGATGCCGGGCACGAAGTCGATCGGCTTGTGCTCCTGCAGCCACCTCGTCGCCTCAGCCAACCCGGGGACCTCACGGGTCTTGACCCGATCGAAGAAGCGCAACCAGCGCTCGACCTGACGGTCGTGGTATCCGTCTGGTCGACCGAGATCGCCCAGGCCGCGCGCCTCCCAGTCGACGGCCCCCATCAGCGCAACGCCCTCGACGAGTTGGTACGCCAGTTCGGGTCGCTTCGTCGGGTCGCTGTGGAACGGTTCGGGCCAACTCGGTGCCGTCCAATGCCTCGATGATTCGCCACTCGCGTTTGATGCCCTCATCACGAGCGTCGGGAGCCTTGGGCGGCGGGATGCGCAGCGCAGCGTGCAGACCGTCGCGCCGCACTTCGTAGATGACGTTCTGGATTCCGCCCGACACTTCGGTCAGTTCGATCGGAGCTCCGGCAGTGCCGAGGCCCCGCTCGTCACACCATGCGCCGAACCGGTCGCGGTCGAGCGTTTCGGATGTCTGCTCGCTCATGAGTTACCCACCTCGTGCTCCAGAATCTCGGCGTACGTAGCCCTGACCTCGGCGAGGCGAGTCGGGATGTGTTGGGATGGCCACTCGCCCTCCGCAGGTCGACGGTCGCGCAGCACCTGACGCGCCACCGTCACCTTGTGGACCTCGGTCGGTCCGTCCGCGAGTCCCATCACCGGACCCGCGAGCAACACCGATGCCAAGGGCATCTCGTTCGACACCCCGAGCGCCACGTGCAGCACCATCAGCCGGAACTGCAGAAGCTGTGCGTAGGTGTCGGCAATGTAGCCCTGCACGAACTGCTTGTCGGCCAACAACCCTCCAGCGACCTCGCGGCTCAGGGCCCGTTCGCACATCATCTCCAGCGCCTTGTTGCATTGGCCCACCGTGCGCATCGCGTGGTGAATTCGTCCGCCTCCCAGGCGGGTCTGGGCGATGACGAAAGCCTGCCCTTCGCCGCCCAGCACGGCACCTGCGGGCACGCGCACGTCCTCGTAGTGGATGTAGGCGTGGGTGCCTTCGTCGAGGGGTTCAGTACCGAGGCCGGTGTTGCGCACGATATTGACCCCCGGGGTCTCGGCTGGGACCAGAAACATCGACATGCCCTGGTACGCGCTCACGTCGGGGTCGGTCACGGCCATGACGATGAGGAATGACGCCGTCTTGGCATTGGACGAAAACCACTTGCGGCCGTTGATGACCCATTCGTCGCCGTCGCGAACCGCACGGGTCGTGAACAGGGTCGGATCTGCTCCCCCGCCCGGTTCGGTCATCGAATAACAAGAGAAGACCTCACCGTTGAGTAGCGGTTCCAGGTAACGCCGCTTCTGCTCATCGGTGCCGTAGTGCGCCAGGATTTCGGCATTACCGGTGTCGGGAGCCTGGGTCCCGAACACGATCGGCGCCCAACTCGACCGGCCGATGATTTCGTTCATCAGCGCCAACTTCACCTGTCCATATCCTTGGCCGCCCAGGTCTGGCCCCAGGTGGCACGCCCACAGCCCCCGGTCGCGCACCTGCTGCTTCGGCGCCTCGACACCGCCCGACCGCTGGCGCAACGCGCCCGCGACGCAGCGTTGCGGCTGAGCATCGAGTTGACCTACACCGTCTCGGTCTCCGAACGCGTCGGCACCATGGTGGTGCCGACGTTCTTCGGTACGGCCAACGACCGCGACGAGCGACTCACTCCGCTCACCGCCGCCCCCTTCGTCGCCCCGTTCGGACCTGCCTTTGCCGCCTGGTCAACCGAGGAAGACCAGCGGGCCTGGATCGAACACGGCGGCGACGAAGACTCCGACCTCAACGCACGCTACGAACGCATCCTCGCAGAGACTCCGAAGCGGGGTTACAGCATCGAGCGCATGTCCTCCGCCCTGCGCCAAGCGGCACAGGTTCTCGTCGCGAACGAGCAGGACCGGTGGTCGCGCCCGACACGGCGCGGTCGCACTCAACATCGGAGTGCACCCCTTTGCCGACTTGGACGATGCGGCGATCGAAGACATCGGCGATCGCCTGCGCGACATCACTGCGCAGGCGGGTCACTGATTCGGCGAGCGGGGAGTCGCTGGGCCGCCACCGCGGTCACAGGCCGTAGATCACACCGCCTCGAAGGGTGTCGCCGAACAGGAGATACATGATTTGGTTCGGCAACGGAGCTGGAATGAACGTCACCTGATACGACACCGCGCCCGTCACCTCGACCTCGATGCACTTGCCCGGATCCGGGGCGAACGCACCGTCCAGGGTCAGCTTCTGCCCGGCCGAGAGGTTGTCGAATGAACGCTCCGCTTCTCGAAAGTCGGAGAACTCGCCAGGGAAATACCCGCCGCTCAGCACCCGAAGCGACGACCCTTCCGATGCCGAGGAGATGGCGATCACCGCCTGGCCCGGCAAAAGCGCCCCCGAGGGAACGCACGCACGTGACGTCTGGTTCGCCGGCGGGGTCACCACGCATCCGGCCATGAGCGCGCCGACGACGAGCACCACCGCCACCAACGAGATGCGAGCGGTTCGATTCGAACGGGTGGTAGTCGACATCATCATGGCCCCCACAAGATCGGTATCACCCGAGTCTCCTCCCGGCAGATTTGGCGGACAAGGGGCACAACGTCCCCATCGGCTCGCCGCGGTCGCAGGGGTCGCCGCGGCCGGTCACCGCGGTCAGAACAGCGAGCGGTTGGCCTCGGCCTCCTCGATGAGCGCGTCGGCCTCGGACTGCAACAAGAAGCCGGACCCCACCGCGACGGCGGCCGATTCCCGGAACCGCCGCACGTACTCGTCCGCCGATCCGTACAGCTCGAGCAGCGTCGCCTGATCAAACGGTTCGGTGCTTCCGAACAACGAGCACAGCTCATCGGACCCGCCCTCGGTGGCCACGGGGTCGCCGTCGATCCGGGCGATCGGCACGTCGATCAGCGGATTGCGCACGCCGCCGAGTGCGTTACCCCGGGGGTCGCGAGCCAACGCCACCTCATCGCCCGGCTCCAGTTCGAGCAAGGCACCGGTCGGGGGAGCCTCGCCGCCGGCGGTCCACGCCACGAGGTGGTGGAACCCGGCCGTCAGCACTTCCATGTGGGGACCCGTGTTGATCGGCCCACACCCGAGGATCGCACCGATGCCCGGGTCGCGAGGGCCTCCGAGCAACGCGCGCAACAGGTGAGCATCGGCATGTGCCGTGCCGGCGACCTCCCAGGTCCGGATCCGGGCGCTGTCGGGCTGGCGAACCTCGGAATAGCGCAGTGCGGTCAGGTCGGTTTCGGTCACGAACAGCAACACCGGAACGTCAAGATCATCGCGAATGGTCGTGCGGAACTGCGACCCTTGCCCGCCTTCGCGCAACTCACGCACGAACGCGTAATCGCCGTCGAGCGGGGCCGCCAACGAGGCTCGGCTGTGGATGAGAAAGCCGTCGAACACGGGGCTCAGCGGATGCACTGCGTTGACCAGGGTCGACATGAACATCGCCGACTGAGACTCCCCCGCGGCGATCACCTGGGTGGGGACCAGGTCGCCGAGAAGCGACTGCGGCGAGGCCTGAGCCACCCGGCCGACCTGGCTGAACATGTCGAAGGAGTAGGCGTCACCCGGGTGGGCAAGGGTTCCGTAGCGTTCAGGATCGGTGTTCTTGATACCGCTGGGGTCGGCGTCGACTCCCGCCGCTGCCGCCTGTTGATCGTCGACCTCGACCGACAGAATGGTCTCGCCGCCCTCAATGCCCTGACGCTGCGCACTCACGCCGATGTATGCGTGACCTTCCCGGGCGATTTCTGTCGCAAGATAGGTCCAGTCGGGTGCAGCCTCGATGGCGCTGACGTTGAACCACTCGACCACCACGGTGCCGCTGAACGCCGCCGGATCGAGCGGTCGCCGCACGATCACCCGAGTCCGATAGGGGGCCTCGGCGTCGGGCTCGGCGACCCACCGGCCGTCCTCGGACATGTCGATGGCCGAAAAACTGGTCGCGGTGCCGCCGACGAAGTACTCCTCCATCAGGTAGCCCTCGGGCAGCGCCGCCGCCGGTTGAGGCACCGCGATGTCGGCGGGGCCGCCGGCGACCAGGCTGACCTCGTCGGGCGAATGTGGGTTGAAGGGTGCGCTTGACATCGTGGTCGTCGTCCGTTCCGAATCGCCGCTTGCCGAGCCTTCGCCGTTCGACGAGTCCGACGACGAAGAGCATCCCGCGCCCAGCAGCGACAGCATCGCGATCGATGCCACCGCCCCGGTGAACACGGAGCGTTTGAGTCTTTTCGAGTCCCCCATAGCGCGGGCGAACCTAGCAGGTGCGGACCACGCCGGTCCCGAAACCGGCGATACGATGGGCCGCAGCATCAACACCCGACTCCGCTGATTCGCGGGGAATCACCGTGCGGGAAGGGACACCGTGGGCCGAATCCAACCTCTGGATCGCGAGCAGATTCTCGACGTGACGGTTCGCCTCTCGCGTTCGACCGACCGCAACGCGCTGAGCTACCGGACCATCGCCGCCGAACTCGAGATCGACCCCGCCTCGCTGTATCGCTATTTCGCCAATAAGAAGGAACTCATCAACGCGACGGTCGACCGCCTGTGGGAAGGCGTCGTGGCACAGATCGACCCGTCGTTGCCATGGCGCCGCGGCCTCGAGGCCGGCGCAGATCTGGTGTTTCGCATGGTCGACGCTCACCCGGCGGTCATGGTTGAGGTCGCCCAACGCTCCACCGGCGGCCCGGGCGAGTACGGACTGATCGAACTCATCCTCGACGCGATCGAACGGTCGGGGTTGACCGGCGACGCGGTGGTCCGTGCCTACGCCGTGTTCTCAGGTGTCGCGTTGTCGCTCGCTGCGAACCAGGCGGCCTTCCGACTCGCGGGCGAAGACCCGGATCCGGAGCCGACGAAGGCGTGGGTGTCGGAGCATCTCGTCCCCGACCCCACGCGGTTCCCGCACGTGTTGCACTATGCAGTGCCGCTCATGGCGGTGACGATTCGCGAGGTGTACGACCTGGCGATCGCCAATGTGCTCGACAACATCGAGCACCTCGTCGCTCAGGGCTGAGATCAGCCCAACGCCTTCGCCTTGAGACGGGCGAACTCCGCCTGGTCGATGACGCCGGCATCGAGGAGTTCCTTGGCCCGTGCGATCTCGCCCGCCGGAGACCTACCCGATACGGACTGAACGTACTCGGCGAACTCCGACTCTGCGTCCGTGGCAGCCTTCGCGCTACGTCGGGCCATCCCGTCGCCACGGGAGATGAGATACACCAGCGCCGTCACCAGCGGAAACGCCAACAACAGCACGATCCAGATCGCTTTCGACACCCCACCGAGTTCACGGTCGCGAAACACATCGCTCAACACGGCGAACAGCAACATGAAGTAGCTGATCATGAAGAACACCACGATCGTGGTCCACAACAGATCGCCCAGACCAATTTCAGCGAGCATCATTTTCGGCCTCCTGTCGGCACCGCGTCGTGCCGCCTCGGCCCCGAACGCGGGCCAAGTCAACTCCGCGATCAACGTGAAGTCAACACCGTTGATAGCGTCGGGTTCATGTCGTCGCCGTTCGCGCCCCCGCGCCCCGAGATCACCTGGGTCGGGCATGCGACGACGCTGATCGAACTCGACGGGGTCCGCATCCTCACCGACCCGGCACTCACACCGAGGCTCGCCCACCTACGGCGCCACCATCAGGTCGAGACCGATGGCCTCGCCCCCGACGTCGTGCTCATCTCCCACATCCACATGGACCACCTGCACATGGCCTCGCTGCGCCTGCTGCTGCACGGCCGCGAGCGTCCACTGTCGGTCGTGGTGCCCCACGGCGCGCGACGACTGTTGCCGAGCGACGAACGGATCTCCGTCACCGAAACCCGGGTGGGCCACACCCACCGGTTCGCCTCGGTGACCGTCGAGACGGTCAAGGCGGTGCATTCCCACTCGCGAGGTCCACACCGCCGCGTGCGAGCGGAGGCGGTCGGCTTTGTCGTCCGCGGGGCCGACACGTCGGTCTACTTCGCCGGAGACACCGACCTGTTCGACGAGATGGCGCACCTGAACGCCGATGTTTCGCTCGTGCCCATCGGCGGCTGGGGACGCACGGTCGGGCCCGGGCACCTCGACGCCCACAGCGCGGTGGATGCCGTGCGCCTCCTCGGCGATGCCACCGTCGTGCCGATCCACTGGGGCACCTACAGCCCGCTTGCGCTTCGGGCGGGTCCGCCGCAGTGGCTCACCCGCCCCGTGGAGACCTTCGCCTCGAACCTCACCGAGGCCGGCCTCAGCGGGCGGGTTCACCTGTTGGAACCCGGCGGGACGATGAACCCCGAGGTCGCTACAGATCCAACGTGACTTCGCCGTCCTCGATTCGAAACCGGTCGGGCTTCGCACTCAGGTGAACCGTCCAGGCGCCACGGAGGCGAAGGTCGGCGGTGACGGTTCGATATCTGCCGGTATCGACCGCTTCAAGGTCCTGGGGGATCGCAGCGACGCCGAGGTCCTCGGCGGACAGCTCGAGGGTCGGTTCGGCCACGTCCACCACCACGTTTCCGGCGTCGACGAACGTGACCCGGATTTCACGACTGGCATCGATCTCCTCGCCGATCTCGACCCGTGCGGTGAGGTCTCCCATCGCCACCGAAACCGATCGGGCGGAACGATCTGGACCGTCGTCGTACCGCGGCGAACTGCGTGCCAAACCGGCGGTGACGATCAACACCGCCACCAACACGAGCGCCTCGAACGCCACGAGACGGCCTGTGCCGCGAAGGTCCCGTTCGTTGCGGACCCGACGACGATTGCCCGCACCCAGCGCCAGCGCCAGGCCGACCAGGAGGGCCTTGATGATCAACAGACGTCCCCACGCCGTGGAGGTCAACGAGGCCCAGCCGTCCGACAGCGACCAGGTGACGACGCCACCGGCCACAACAACGACCCCGATCGTGGCGGTCGCCGTCGTCGAGAACCGGCGCAGAACACGCCACCCGGCCCCCGAGCGCAACGCCAGGGCGAGCGCAGGAGTCGCACCCAACCAGACCGTCGCCGCGACGAGGTGGGCGGCGAGCGCCATCCGCGCCAGCGGGCGCCCATCGGCGGCGACGTGGCCGCTCAGGCCGATCAGCGCAAGCGAGAACAGGCCGACGATCGCGACGATGCCAGCCATCGTGCTGTCCTCGCGGCGCCGCGCCGACCAGGCCAGGGTGGACAGCGCGCCGACACCGATCACCAGGTCGGCGGCGCTTCCCGGCCAGATCACCGAGTCGCCACCGACCGCGGCTCCGAAGGCCGTCGCCGAGCCGAGAACCGACAGGATCGCGGCGGCCGCAGCCAAGGTGCGCACCGGTGCGAGAGCGCCGTCGAGATCCGGGCCCAATGCCCAGCGCCGAAGAAACGCGGTGCCGATGGCGACGATCGCTCCGAGAATGGCGAGGCTGCGGCCGAGCACGCGCAGCATCTCCCACGGTCCGGTCGGGCCCGTGCCGCCATCGGTCAGTGAGGCGAGATCGTCGGGCGTCGCGTCGTCACCGGCCCCGACTCGGAACGTGATCGCACCACCGATCGAATGGCCGTCGGCCGACACGACACTCCACGACAGCGCGAACCATCCCCCTTCGCTGGTGTCGACGGGCGCCCGCATTACGTCGCCCCCCGACGGCGCAAGTTCGGTGCGGTTCCCATCGGCGTCGACCAGGACGAACGAGCGGGCCTGAACGGACTCGTTGAACGTGAACACCACCTCGTCGATTGGCGTATCGAGGTGCGCACCGTTGGGCGGATCGGTCGTCACGAGCGCAGCGTGGGCTCCGGCCGCGGGGGTGACGGCGACGAACGACAGCAGGACGGCGACCACGACCGCTGTCGCCTTCGAAACTGAGATGGTCCGGTGAAAGGTCATGACGTGGGGCACGTTTCTGATCGAGACGCAAGGTCGGATCGGGTGGGGTAAGGGGTCACGCCGGCGACCTGGCCGACGTGCCCCCCAACTCGGCGATCAGGCCGGGCGTTTGCGAAGGGCGAGGCCCGCCCCGACCGCTGCGAGTGCGATCGCCACCACGCCGAGGACGCGGGCGACGGCGTCGCTACTTGACTCGGCCTCGGCGTTGTCGGCGCTGTCGGCGCTGTCCTCCGACGGCGCGTCGTCGTGGCCGTCGGTACCGTCGGCTGCGACGAGTTTCACCATCGGGGCCGGGTGCTCGGCCTCGGGGTCGGCCTCGAGCCACGACGATGTTCCGCCGCCGACGCAGTACTGCACCGTCGGCAACAACAGGTCGTCGCCAGCGTGTTCGGGGACCTTCATGGAGATACCGAAGCGTTGGTACTCGTCGTCGGGCAGCGGGTCGCCCTCGGCCGTCCAGGACACGACCGAGACGTACTCGTCGACCTGCTCACCGTGCAGGTCGATCGGCTCGTCGAGAGGAGCCCGCTCGTAGGAGACCGTCCATCCGGCAATGGACTCGGCCTTCACCGAGCTGATCTCGTCGTTGAGTTGCACCTCGACCCGTTCGGTCGCAGCGCCGTCGCAGCCGTGGGGAATCTGCAACTCGATCGTTGCGTACCCGCCAGCGGGTGCGGTCGACGGAACGGGGGTGACGTGTGCGGATGCCACCGGCGTCAGTGCGAAGAGCGCGGCGATGGACGCGCCAGCGAACGCGGCGGGTTTGAAGATATTTGTGGTCATGTGTTGCGAGCCTCCTGGCTCGTGGGAACTGCGAGTGAAATCGGATGTCAGATCGGGACAGGTCGATTTCGAGGAGGCCCGCGAAGCGAGGGTGGCCAGCCGCGTTGTGCCGATTGAAGACGCACCGGGCGTGCTGCAACCCGTTCGGGTATCGCAGCCGCGACACGGACCCGACGCGGAACCCGGCCGAACGCCGCAGCGACAACTGCCGCGACCACCGCCGCGACCTCGACGACCTTTCGGCCCAGGCGGGCCACCAGCAACGCTGCCGGCAACTGCAGGGCGATCGCGAGGAGGACCCGACGATCGGCGACCATGGCGACCGGGTCCACCCCGGCGATGTGTCGTTCCACGCCCTCCATCGAGACCAACAACCCGACCTGAACCGCAAACAACGCCGAGGCCGACGGCGGAGGAACCCGGATTCGTCGAGTTGCCAGCGCCCCGAGGCAGACCAACACGACGAGGAGCGCCAAGAAGGCCCCCGAGGCCACCGGCACGACGTGTGCATGGCCGCTGTGAGCGTCGACCACGGGTGGACTCATCGCCGCGTGGTGTCCGTGGCCCGGGTGAACCGACATGGCCATCGTGTCGGGAGCCGCCGGGGACTCGAGGAGGTACACCAGCTGATAGCCGCCGCAGTGGGCCGCGAGCATGCTCAGCGTCCCCAACAACCCCACCACCAGCGCGTGGGACGCCTGCGCACGCCGATGCCGCATCGGCCGGATGCTACTGCCAAGCACTACCCTGATGTCCCGGTCGGCTTCGACCGCTGGTCACTGCAGGGGGCGTGCGAACGATGGGGTTTCTCCAACCGAACCTTCCCGTCGTCGACCACGACGTGTGGGATCACCAGAGTCGCCAGGAGCGCATCGCGCCGATGACCCGGCACTTCGCGGAGTACGGCTTCGGCTCCCCCGACGTGGTCCTGGTCATGTACCTGGTGAAGATGATCGTGTTCGTCGCCGTCGGGTGGGCGTTCATCATGACAACTCCCGGCATCGACGGCTGGTTCGAACCCAGTTCGTGGTGGCAGCGCCCGGAGGCGTTCTACAAGTTCGCCCTCTGGACGATGTTGTTCGAGGTGCTCGGCCTCGGCTGCGGCTTTGGCCCCCTCAATCTCCGTTTCCTCCCACCCATGGGTTCGGCGCTGTACTGGCTTCGCCCGGGCACGATCCGGCTGCCACCGTTTCGAGGCCGGATTCCCGGCACCGGCGGCGACACTCGAAGCGTCGTCGATGCCGCGTTGTACGCGGCGCTGCTCGCATCGATCGTCGTCGCCTTGATCGGGGCGTTGACCCGCTGGGAGGTCGCGGTCGTCGTGGGGCTGTTGGCCGTGGTGGGACTTCGGGATCAGGTGATCTTTCTCGCGGCGCGCGGCGAGGTCTACGGCTCGATTGCGGTCACCTTCCTGTTCGCCACCACCGACCAGGTCACCGGAGCGAAATTCGTCATGTTGGCGATCTGGTGCGGAGCGGCCGCATCGAAACTGAACCGCCACTTCCCTTTCGTCATGGCGGCGATGCAGTCGAACAGCCCGATGTGGCGATTCGGTGGCGTCAAACGACGCCTGTATCGCAGCTTCCCGGAGGATCTGCGACCCAGCGGGTTCGCCGCGACACTGGCTCACGGTGCGACGGTCATCGAGTTTGTGGCCCCGGCGGTGTTGATGTTCAGCGGCGGCGGGACCATCACGACCGTCGCGGCGATCGTGATGATCGTTTTCCACCTCGGCATCATTTCGAGCTTTCCGATGGGAGTCCCGCTCGAATGGAACGTGTTCATGATCTGGGGAGTCGTTTTCCTGTTCCTCGCCCACCCCGGTGTCGAACTCGCAACACTGAGCCAGCCGTGGTGGATCCTCGTGCTCACGGCCGCGTTGATCGGGTTGGTCGTGTACGGGAACCTCGTTCCGGCCAGGGTCTCGTTTCTGCTGTCGATGCGGTATTACGCCGGCAACTGGGCCGCCACCGTGTGGTGTTTCCGCGGCGACTCGCTCGAACGCCTCGACCGCGGGGTGACCAAGGCGACGATGCTGCCCCACCAACAACTCGAAAGGGTCTACGGCAGTGCCGAGGAAGCGGCGATCCCACTCTTCATGGGATACGCGTTCCGCGGCTTTCACACCCACGGACGTGCGTTGTGGGCGCTGGTGCCGCGGGCTTGCGGCCCCGACCACGAGGACTATCTGGTGCTCGATGGCGAACTGGTCGCCGGGACCGTGCTCGGGTGGAACTTCGGCGACGGCCACCTTCACGACGAACGACTCATCGACGCGTTGCAGCGGCGCTGCGACTTCCGACCCGGAGATGTGCGCGTCGTGATTGTCGAGTCGCAGCCGTTTCACCGGGGAACCCAGCGGTACCGGCTGATCGACGCCGCGACCGGGTTGATCGAGACCGGACACGTGAACGTCGCCGACATGATCGTGCGCCAACCGACCGACGACGACCTGCCGCTGCACCCCGACCAGGTCGCCCAGCCAACATGAGCCGGCCGACATGAGGGATCAACTCGACGCCGTCGTCGTCGGGGCCGGGCCGAACGGGCTTGCCGCGGCGGTCGCGATCGCCCGTGCGGGATACAGCGTCGCGGTCTTCGAGGCTGCCGACACGATCGGCGGCGGTGCTCGGTCCGGCGAACTGACCGTGCCCGGCCTCGTCCACGACCTCTGTTCGGCCTCGCACCCGTTCGGTGTGGCGTCGCCATTTCTGTCGGCGCTGCCACTCGAGCAACACGGCCTCGAGTGGGTCTGGGCCGACGTCGATCTCGCCCACCCGCTCGACGACGGCACCGCAGCGTTCGCCTACCGCGACTTCGATCGAACCTGTGACGGGCTCGGCGAGGACGGGCCCCGATGGCGCTCGGTGTTCGGGCCGTTGCTGTCGACCTTCGATGCGCTCACCGGCGACATCATGGGGCCCATCCTGCGCTGGCCCGATCACCCGGTGTCGATGGCCCGCTTCGGCCTGCGCGCCGCGATGCCGGCCACCGCGATCGGGCGAAGGTTCCGCACCGAGCGGGCGCGGGCGCTGTGGATGGGTAATGCCGCGCATCTGTACCACCGGCTCGACCGGCCCTTGTCCTCCTCGGTCGGGGTGATGTTGACCCTCGCCGGGCACGCACACGGTTGGCCGGTTCCGAGGGGCGGATCCGCGGCGATCACCGCCGCGCTGGCGTCACTGTTGGAATCTCACGGAGGCACCGTCACCACCGGAATGCACGTGCGGTCGCTCGAGGAGTTGCCGTCGAGCCGGGTCGTCATCCTCGATGTCGCTCCCGGTGCAGCGGTCGAACTCCTCGGAGACCGGCTTCCCACACGGCGCCAGCGCGCCTTGCGGCGCTTTCGTCACGGTCCGGCTGCCTTCAAGGTCGACTTTGCCGTACGCAACGGTGTCCCGTGGACCGCGGAGAAGGTAGGAAGCGCCGGCTTCGTTCACCTCGGAGGTTCCGCGGCAGACATCGCGTCCGGCGAGGCGGCGACGGTTCGGGGCGACATGTCTCAGCGACCGTTCGTCCTGGTCGGCCAGCAACACGTCGCAGATCCCGGGCGTGCACACGACGATCTCGTGCCGATCTACGCCTACTCCCATGTTCCCGCCGGCTGGAGCGGCGACGGAGAGTCGATCATCATCGACCAGATTGAGCGGTTCGCTCCCGGATTCCGCGAGCGCATCGTGGCCACCTCGGTGCAGCGACCCGCCGACCTGCAGCGCGACAACCCCAACCTTGTCGACGGAGACATCGTCGGAGGATCGAACGACCCGATGCAACTACTCGCTCGCCCTCGCCTCGCCCGCGACCCGTACTCGACCGGGGCGCCCGGAGTGTTCCTGTGTTCCGCGTCCACACCGCCCGGCGCCGGAGTTCACGGGATGAACGGCTATCACGCTGCCACCCGAGCGCTGCGCCTGCTCGGCGAAGCACGCTGACTCAGCCCAGGGGTTGGGGTGTCAGCCCGGAGGTTGGGGCGGCTCTTTGTGGCGGGGGGTGTTGGTGATGGTGGTGTTGTCGGGTCGGGTGGCTTGGAGTGGTTGGTTGGGGTTGCCGGTGATGGTGGCGTGGCCGGTGTGGTGTCGGGTGTGGTGGTAGCGGCATAGGTGGGTGAGGTTGTCGGGGTCGGTGGTTCCGCCGTTGCTGTGGTGGGTGAGGTGGTGCAGGTCGGAGCCGATGGTGGGGCGTTCGCATCCGGGGAAGCGGCAGCCGCGGTCGCGGTGGGCTAGGACGCGTCGCAAGATGTCGGGGGCGAGGCGGCGGGTGTGTCCGTAGGACAGGGGTGTGCCGTTGCGGGTGAAGGTGGGGGTGATGTCTGCGTTGGCGAGCAGGGCCCAGAGGGTTTGGTCGGTGATGTCGAGGTTGGTTTCGGTGTGGGTGGGTCCGGAGATGTCGGGTTGGCCGTGGTGTTGGGTGAACAGTGCGGTGAGGCCTTCGTGGGCGCGGTTGAGTTTGTCGAGGTCGATGTGGAGGTAGGTGCCGACGCGGCCGGGTTTGGTGGCGCCTGCTGCGGTGATGAGGGCGTCGCGTAGGGCGTTGGCTCTGCGTTGGGCCATGGTGGGCCCGCGTTCAGGCTCGGCAGGTTCCGCCGGCTCGGGTTCGGGTTCGGGCTCGGCGGGGTCAGGCTCCGCCGGCTCAGGCCCGGGTTCAGGTCCGGGTTCAGGTCCGGGCTCACCGGGCTCGGCGGGGTCAGGCTCCGCCGGCTCAGGCCCGGGTTCAGGTCCGGGTTCAGGTCCGGGCTCACCGGGCTCGGCGGGCTCCGGTTCGGTGGGTGGGCTGGCGCCTGTGGGTGCGCTGCCGCTGCCGCTGCCGCTGTCGCTGCAGCTGTCGCTGTCGGTTTCGTTGGTTTCGTTGGTGGTGGTGTGGGTTTGGCGGTTGATGAGGTCGTGGAGGATGGTGGCGAGGAGTGCGCCGTCGTCGGGGGTGAGGTTGCCGTGGAGGTGCCAGCGTCCGTTGAATGTTTTGGACAGGGTGATGTGGGATGGTTCGGTGTTGGGGTCGCTGGGGCCGTCTTGGTCGAGGCGGTCGCGGACGTTGTCGCAGAATTGTTCGAATCGGTTGATGCTGGTGTGGGTGGCGGTGTCGATGAGGAGTTGTTCGACGTTGCGGATGGCTTCGATGGCGTCGAGGGTTTGTTGGTGGGTGTAGCGGGTGGGGATGATTTTGGAGATGGCGTCGAGGTGGCCGAGGGTGATGGTGCCGTTGTTGTAGGCGGTGGCGATTTGTTCGAATCGTTCGATGGTGGTGGTGGCGCGTAGGAGCCGGTTGGCGTCGCGGCGGGCGATGCCGTGGTGTAGTGCGAGCCAGTGGCTCATGGTGGGGATGCGGTCGTGGAGGTGGACGTTTTCGTGTTGAGCGATTTTGACGGTGGCGACGTGGAGGCGTTGGGCGAGGTGGTTGAGGCGGGCTGCGGTGAGGGACAGTTCGCGGGCGATGTGTTCGCGTTGACCACCGCTTGAGCCGTTGAACGGTGTTGTGTCGCCTGGGGTGGTGTTGAGGGTGTCGATGCCGGTTTGGACGTGGTCGAGGAGTTGTTCGAGTTGTGTGGCGAGGGTGTTGCCGGTGGTGGTTGCGGTGTCGAGCAGACCCCAACCGTCACCGCCGCTGTCACCGTTGTTGGTGTGTTGGGATGCCCTGTCGTGCTCGAACATGTGTTCATGGTATCGAACGGCAGTTCGGTTTGCAAGCCGAAAGCCCAATATTCCAGAACAAATGTTCGGCACCTCCGAGCACCCCTCGGAGCGCGCTCACGCCGGCGCGACGCCGCCACCCACGCCAGCGCCAGAGTTAAGACGCGCGCTTTACGAGACATCGCCGCAGAGCGCTCCGCTATCTTCAGCCCGTGAGCCGCTCGCATCGACACCGTTCCGCCACCACGTTGCTCGCCGTCGCGACGGCTGCCGCCCTAGCCGCCACGGGCATCGCCTGCAGTGACAACAGCAGCGACCGGGCCGACGACACGAATGTCACCTCCACGACCGGATCCCGGTCTGAGGCCGGAGGGGGCGGCACCACCGCCGACATCACGCTCGCAACCGACGGTACGTTGATCGCCACGGTCGACCCCCGGTTCGCTTCCTACAACATCGAAATGGTGGAGGTGACCGGCGGAGAGTTCTGGCCGCCATATGACGCCGGCTCGGCCAAGGTCGTCCGAGAGCCGATCGATCTCGGGTCCGAACGCCTGCGCAATCTGGCGCGCGAACTCGGCCCCGTGTACATCCGGGTCAGCGGTTCCTGGGCGAACTCGACCTATTTCGACGCCGAGGACACAACCGGCGGTGTCGCCCCCGAGGGCTACAACGCCGTGCTCACCCCCGACCAGTGGATCGGGGTCGGCGAGTTCGCCAAGGCCGTCGACGGAAAGATCCTGACCTCGTTTCCGTCCAACACCGGGGCGCGCGACGCCGACGGGCGCTGGAACGATGACCGCGCCCGGGCGCTGCTGAAGTTCAGCGCCGACCATGGGATCACCATCGACGCCCTCGAACTCTTCAACGAGGCGGGTCTTCCGGTCGGAATGCCAGCTGGCTACACGGCCGCCGACTACGGGGAAGACCACAAGATCTTCATCGAGATGCTCGACGAGATCGCGCCCGATGTCATCGTCGCCGGACCCGGCATGACCGCCGACGTCGAACCGCTGCTCATCAGCCCGTCGATCGCTGGCGAGGACCTCGTGTCGGTATCGGCTTCCGCGCTCGACGTGGTGAGCTACCACTTCTACCCGAAGGTGTCCGAGCGCTGCGGTTCGACCGAGAGTCCAGACATCGCCCTCACCTCGGAATTCTTGTCGCGGGTCGACGAGGCGCGCGACTACTACGAGGCGATGCGGGACCGGCTCGTGCCCGGCGCCCCGATGTGGATCACCGAGACCGCTCAGGCCGCGTGCGGAGGCGACCGCTGGGCCACGCAATACCGCGATGTGATTCGCTACGTCGACACGTTGGGGCGGTTGTCGAGCGGCGACGGCGACATCGTGTTTCACAACACTCTGGCGGCGAGCGACTACGGCCTCCTCGACGAGGACGGTCTGGTGCCGAGGCCGAATTACTGGGCCGCGGTCATCTGGGCGCGCCTCATGGGACCCGAGGTTCTGGCGACCGACACCGCCGATACCGCCGATGTCGTCGAGGACGTCACGACCTATGCCCGGTGCAGCCTGGATGGACGCGGCGTGACCTATGCGGTGGTCAACGCGTCGCCGACAGCGGCGCGAACCATCACGACCAGCAGCGGTTCCGCCGAGGCCTACGTGCTGAGTGGTGACTCCCTTGAGGGTTCCACCATCCGGCTGAATGGAACCGAACTCGAGGCGAACGACGACGGCACCCCACCATCGATCGCAGCGAACAAGACGACCGATGCCGTCGAGGTTGCGCCTGCCAGTGTGGCGTTCATCGTCGACCCCGACGCCAAGGTCGACGCCTGCGGGTGACGACGGCCCGCCGTTATCCGATCAGGACTCCAGGGTTCATGATCCCTTCGGGGTCGAACGTCTCCTTCACGGAGCGCAGCGCCGACGCGAACAGCCATGGGACCTGCCGGTCATAGCCGGGCCGGTGGTCGCGGCCGACCGCGTGGTGGTGGGTGACCGTCGCTCGATGGCGATGCAGGATCTCCATCGAGGCGGACTTGATCTCATCCCACATGGCGACTTCCGAACCTCGGCGGCCAGCGGCGATCACCGTGAAATACGGCGCCGCACCGTCGGGGTAGACGTGGGTGAAACGACAGTTGATCAGCCCCGGTGAACCGGTGATCGAACGAATCGCCTCGCCGAGCTCATCGTTGACCGCGAGATACAACGCCTCGACACGATCCCACGTCGTGGCGGTCTCGAACGTCTCCACGATGGCGCCCATGCGAGACATCGCGTCGCGCAGGTACGGCATGCGCAGGAAGGCCGAACGCCAGGCCTCCGCGGCCCCGTCGCGGTCAGAGACGTGCCCATCACCGCCGGGGGCTTCGGCCACGACGCCCCCATGTGACCGCGCGATCTCGACGAGGTTCCCCATCGTTTCGTCGACGGGGAAATATGCGGATTCGACGCCGAGCACCAGCACCCACTCCCCCTTGGCCGACGCCCCCGACAACGCCGCCTCGCCCGGATCGAGCAACCGGCAGTTGGCCGGGTTCAGCCCCGACTGGGCGATCCAGCGCACTGCGCTCATGGCCGAGGAGCCGTCGGCAAACGCGACCGAGGTCGAGCGCCGAAAGGCGGGCCGCGACTGAATCCGCATCCACGCCTCGGTGATGACCCCCAGGGTCCCTTCCGAACCGAGCAGGACACGGTCGGGAGACGGGCCGGCCCCCGAGCCTGGCAACCGCCACGACTCGGTGACGCCCACCGGGGTCACCGCTCGAATCGACTCGACGAAGTCATCGATGTGGGTGTGCAAGGTGGCGTAGTGGCCACCGGCGCGCGTCGCCAACCAGCCGCCGAGCGTGGAGAATTCGAAGCTCTGCGGGAAGTGGCGCAACGTGTAGCCGTGCGGTCGGAGTTGGTTCTCGAGTTCGGGACCCAACGCTCCCGCCTGGATCCGAGCGGCCCGGCTGACCTCGTCGATCTCCAGAACCCGGTTCAGGCGCGACATGTCGAGTGAGACCACCCGACGATCGTCATCGTGGTCGGCTCCACGGAACTCGACACCGCCGACGACCGAACTCCCGCCGCCGAACGGGATGACGACGATGTCGGATTCCGACGCCCAGTCGAGCACTGCGACGACATCGGCCTCGTTTCGGGGGTAGGCGACCAGATCCGGCGGATGGTCGAACTGCCCGGCGAGACTGCGAACGACGTCGCGGTACGCCTTGCCGTACGTGTGGCTCACCCGATCGGCCAGCTGGTTCGAGACCACGCCACCCAGCGAGGCCGGCGAACGAAGGCGTGACGGCCGAACGTCCAGCGAACTCAGGTCCGGAATCGGATGCGGCCGCGGTGCCAACCCGGCGATGAGCGCGCCATACGCGCTGCACTGTTCATCGGTGAGAGCCTCATCAGCCCAACCCCACCCCCACCAGGACCTTGTCCGTTCCGTCATATCGTCTCCCCCTGTTCGACCGCCGACGGTATCGCAGCCACCAGGTGTGTGGCGCGGTCAGCACTCCCCCTGTACACGCGACGAGGGGGCCGCCCAATGGGTAGCCCCCTCGCTCAGAGCATCGGTGATGCCGATCGATGATCAGCTCGTGGTCGTACCGTTGTCCCAAATGCGGAACAGCTGACCGTTCGCACCATTGGCGCCGGCCGGGCCGATGTTGCCGGTCGCGGCGCTCTGGCCGTTGTGGAGGGCGATACCGCCAGAGGCCGGCGCTGCGAAGGCGCCACCGGCGCCTCCTGAAGCGGGAATGGCGGGACGCGTGTAGCTGCTGCCCGTGTGGTTGAGCGTGCCGACTCCGACGTGAAGCACCGCGATCGACGGGCCACCGGCGCCGCCACCGGCCCCACCGCCACCGCCGCCGGCGCCGCCACCACCGCCACCACCGCCACCACCGGCATTGGTGCCCCACTGCTTCGCGCCACCGGTGGCTCCGTTGCCACCGTTGCCACCGCGCCCGGCGGCCTGACCACTGCCGCCCGCACCGCCGGCCGACGAGGTGACGATGACCGAATTGAGGTTCACCGTGGCCCCACTGGCATAGACCCCGAAGGAGCCGCCGCCGGAGGTCCCGCCCTGGGTGCCAGCGACGCCGCCATTGCCACCGGCGCCACCACCGGCACCACCGCCGCCATCGGCGCTTTGGGCCCTGCCGCCGCCGCCACCACCGCCGCCGCTTCCCGGGGCGCCGTTGGTACCGGCCGTGCCGTGGGTCGGGGCGTAGAGGTCGGACGCGACCAGCGCGTTGGACCCGGCCGCTCCGGCGGTTCCGGCTGCACCGGCACCGCCCGCGCCACCGCCCGTTGCGGAGACTCCACAGTTGCCAACCGCCCCGCAGCCACGCGTGCCACCGCTACCGCCAGCGGGCCCGGCCCCGGCAACACCATGGTCACCCGGAGAGGCGTAGTGACCACCCTTTCCGCCCGCGCCACCGGCGTGGGTCGTGCCACCGCCTCCCGAGCCAGCCGTGCCGGGCACAAGAACTCCCGCGTCGCCGCCGTTGCCACCGTGACCACCCGAGGTGGCCTGAGCCGGCGTACCCGCCGATGCGCTCGTTCCAGCGATACCCGGCTGAGCCGTGATGTCGGACAGCGTCACATTCGCGACCGACAGGCCGATGACCCGCACGCCGTAGGCGCTCGAGCCGGCGCCGGTGGGCGTGCCGCTGTTGACCTTGGTGTTCACGACGCTGGCGTTCGAGCCGCCGGTGATGAGGACACCGGTCGCGTTCGGGCCGGTACCGCCCGTCACCTGAGTGCGCGGAGCGTTGACGTCGCCGAGCACGACACTGGTGGAGCCGCCCGAGATGACGACACCCACGGCGTCGCCGCTCGAACGAGCCACGCCCTGGGCGTTGACACCGGTGACCTTGGCGTTGTTGACGCCGTTGAACACGAGGGCCGGCGAGGTCGCCGTGCCGTAGACGATGGTGATTTCATTCGCGCCGAAGTCGCTGAAGTCCTGAAGCCATCCACCGCTGATCTCCATTCCGGAGGGGACCGTGACGGTTCCGGTGTAGGAGCCTCCGGCCACTCGGATGTTCGAGATCCCAGCGCTCTGAGCGTTGGCCACGGCTTGCACCAGCGAGGCACACGGGTCCAGCTTCGGCCCACAGTTCGCACCGGTGCTCCCGGTCGCCTTCACGTAGAACTTGGGCTGGGGGTCGGCGTTCGCCGTGATGGTGATCGCCGGAGAGGTCGAGGACCCGAGCGTGGTCGTGATCGTCAGCTTGGCCTGGTAGGTGCCGACGTTCTCGTACAGGTGCACCGCCGAGGCGCCGCTTTCCGTAGTGCTGCCGTCGCCGAAGTCCCAGGAGTAGGTGACATTGTCGCCGGCGCCGAGCACCGAGCCTGCCGAGTCGAAATGGACCGTCAGCGGAGCGTCGCCGACGGTGGGCGATGCGCTCGCAATCGCTACCGGGTTCCCCGACGGGGCGATCGAGGTGGTCGTGCCACCCCCGCTCCCGGTGCTGGGTGTACAGCCCGAAATAACCAGTGCCCCTGCCGCTACGGCAGGAACAAGAATTCGACGTATGGACATTCGTGTTCGCCCCTATCCCATGTGCCGCCGCGCACACGGCGACCACGGTGTTGCTTAGCAACTGCCGCCCCACCTTGTCAAGGTTTCCTAAACTTATTCCGATGGGATGTGTCATCCGACTCCGGGTTCGGATAACGTTTCTTCAGCTGCATGTGACGAGCGGCACAAACAGCAGGTGGACCAGAGGGAAGCACCATGCATTTTCGATCACCACGTCCAACCGAGCGTCGGCGGGGCAGAGCGTTTCAAACGTCGGGCCTTACCGTGGCCTTCGCGTTGCTGGCTGGCCTGACCGCCGGTTGTGCGCCGAGTTCGCCCTCCGGCGGCAATGGGAACGGGAACAACACCGCCGAACAGTTCTGTGAGGTCTGGAACGGCGCCGTGGTGAAGGCACCGACCGCCGACGAGGCGCTGCTAGTGAAGCCCGACGTCGTGGCGTTCGCCGCGGAGGCCGAGGTCACCGGTCAGGCATGTACCGATTCCAACGCGCGGGTCAACCTCGACGGGGCGGTTCTCGCCGAAGGCACCGAGGTTCCGGTCGAACAGGGCAGCGACTCGACCGAGAAGGTCGCCGCGGTCACCGGCGACGAGATCGGCGCCGGCAAGCCGGTGCTCGACAACGTCAAGCTCACCGCACTGTCCGCCTCCATCGGCCAGCACGGCATTTCGATCACCGGCAACGTTGCGGTGCGCCTGTCGGGGACGACCTCCACGATCGGGTTCATCGGCACGGTGTCCAACCTCGACAACTGGTCGGTCAATCTCTCCTCCAGCGCTCTCACCATCCCGGGGATCACGACCACCCCGGTCACCTTCAGCGGAACACTTCGAATGTCGGGCGGGGTTCCGTCCCTCGCACTCAGCGCCTCGGCCACGTCGGTCAAAATCGGCGACATCAGCGTCACCGGCGCCACGGTGAGTTTCAACGCTTCGCCCACCACCGGTGTGCAAGCGGCCGTCGCCGGCACCATCAAGGTGGGGCCCTCATCGGTCTCCGGAAACGTCGCGGTCGACTTCGATCGCACCGGTGCGCTCGTTTCCGCCAAGGCGGATATCGCCGCACGTTTGAAGGGCCTCCAGGCCGGTGGAAGCCAGGTCGACCTGACCGGCGAGGTCCATCTGCTGGGCAACGCCAACGAGACCTCCGTCTCGTTCACCGGTAGCGGCATCCTCGGCGACATGGTGGTCAACCAGGCCAGCGGGTCACTCACGCTGGCACCGAACAAGGCGACACTCGTCGGCCTGATCGATATCGCACAGGGTCCGAACAGCATCCGGATGAACGGGTCGATCGTGTGGGACGGCGTCACCGCCTACGTTCCGTATCTCATCGCCGAAGGAGCGGGTGAGTACTCCGGAACCCTGCAGAACGGTCAGACCGTGTCGGTGTCGGGCTCGATGTCCACCGAGATCATCGGAGGGCAGGTCCGGGCCGTCGTCGAGGGCAACTTCCAGGTCGGCGACCTGAAGGCCCACGGCTCGGCCGTGGTCGAGAGCACCGGGGCCACCACCACCCTTGAGGTCGATGCCGATCTCGTCAACGCCGGCTTCGCGGCCCGCCTCCAGGGCGCCATCATCATTACCGACGGCATCGCCGAGACGGTTCACCTCGACGCCGCCGTGACCGGTACGGTCAACCTCGGCGACGCCACGTTGACCGGGGCGAACTTCAAGATTCGCTCCTCCTACGGCAGCCCACTCGAGCTGTCGTTCTCCGGCGGCCTCAAGGTCGGCACCCAGGCCAACCTGAGCGGTTCGCTCGCGGCGGCGTTCGGCCCCAACGGCGCACTCCTCAGCCTCGACGGCAACCTCACCGGCTCGCTGCAGCTCGACAGCTGGGGCTTCGCTAACTTCAGCGGCTCGGTCGTCGCCAGCCCCGAGCGCGTGACCCTCAACGGCCAGGGTTCGATCACCACGACGAACTTCCCGTTGGGCATCAGCTTCAAGGGCACGTTCAGCTCGTCGCTCACCGAGCCGACCTGGTCGCTGAGCGGATCGGGCAAGTTCAGCATCGCCTCGATCACCGTGGCCTCGGCCCGAATGACGCTGTCGCAAACGGCAGGGATGAAGGCCACCCGGGCGGGCTTCTACATCTCCATCCTCGGCATCCCCACCTATCTGGAGGCCGACTTCTACATGAATGGCGGCGGCGGCTGCTCGAAGGTTCAGCTCACCGGCGGCAGCTTCCTCGCACGGCCGATCGCGACCCTCGTGATGCCGGGCATCGTGGGCTGTCCCGTCTACAACTGAGCCGCAACCCGGCCATGGCAACAGGTTCGGATGCGTCACCCCAACGAGCGGTGACGCATCCGAACCTGTTGTTCGTTTTGTCCGACCAACAGCGCCCGGACTCGTGCGGCGTGTTCGGGCAGCGCCTGGACGTCACGCCTCGGCTCGACGAGTTGGCGACGATAGGTGTGGCCTTCGACCAAGCGTTCACCATCCAGCCGGTGTGTGGCCCGGCCAGATCAGCAATCCAGACCGGCCTCTACCCCACCCGTACGGGTTGTTGGCGCAACGGAATTGCGTTGCCGCCCGGCGTCGACACCCTCTCCGACAGGATGCACGCCCTCGGGTATCAGTGCGGTTACGTCGGCAAGTGGCATCTCGCCTCCAATCGCGGCCGCAATCTGCCGACTGATCGCGCCGCGGCGCGTTTCGAACGCAGACCCATACCGCCCGACCGACGTGGCGGATACCACGACGTGTGGAAGGCTGCCGACGCTCTCGAACACACCTCCGGCGCCAACGCAGGACACGTCTTCGACGAGTCGGGCGATCGGGTGGACCTCCGCGGGTACCGGGTCGACGCGCTCACGGATCTAGCCATCGACGCGATCAAGCACTTCGACCCGTCCCGCCCGTTTCTGTTGTTTGTGTCCTACCTCGAGCCACACCACCAGAACAATCGATTCCGATCGATCGGACCCCCGGGCTGGGCGCGGCGATTCCACGACTTCGATCGCCCCGGCGACCTGTCGCCATGGCGGGGCGACTGGCGTTGGAACTACGCGCAGTACCTGGCGTGTTGTGCCAGCATCGACGCCAACCTCGGCCGACTCCTCGACACGCTGGAGGCCGCGGGGCACCTCGATGACACGATCGTCGTGTTCACGAGCGATCACGGCAGCCACTTTCGCACTCGCAACCTCGAGTACAAACGCAGCCCTCACGATGCTTCGATTCGAGTGCCGCTTGTGATTGCCGGACCCGGATTCCGCGGGGGAACCCGGCGCAATGATCTCGTCACCCACCTTGACCTCGTACCGACGCTCGTCGTCGCCGGCGGGGGCGAGGATCCCGGCCTCGACGGGCGACCCCTCCAGAACGTCGGCGATGGCGACCCGGCCGCGGGCGGGCCCGAGGACGCACTCATCCAGATCAGCGAATCGCAGATCGGTCGTGCGCTGCGGACTCGAACGCACACGTTCGCGGCGGCCTCGCGCACCCGCAATCCGCTGGCCGGCCACCTTCGGGCTGCTGCGGAGCGTTACGTGGCGACGCATCTCTACGACAACGTCGCCGACCCCCACCAGCGACACAACCTCATTCGGGAGCCCGAACATGCGGGGCTGCGCGACACGCTGGCACAGCGACTCACCGAGCGGATTCTCGAGGTCGAAGAGGTTCGCCCCGCCATCGAGGTCTGAGTGCCAGGCGGCGAAAACGCAGGTCGGCTCAGTTTGGCTCAACTCGTCTCGCGCCTGCCCCCAGCACCACCGCCACGCCGCAGTTCGAGCGCGCTGACCAACCGGTCCATGTCGGAGGCCGCCTGTTCATGGCACGTGTCGTAGCCGGCCGCCTCGTCCGCCACCACGGCGAAGGCCAGCCCCTGCATCGTGGCCGCGACCAACGCGGGGGTGAACCGTTTCGGGTCGATGCCGTACTCCTCCAACAGGACCTCGAGACGCTCCATCTGAAGTCGACGGATGTTTTTGGCCATCTCCGCCATCTCGGCCCTCAATGCGGCGCGGTGATTGGCGGCGGCGAGCAGTTCGACGAGCAGCGCCGTGCCGCGACGATCCGAGGCCAGCGCCCACCAGGCCCGCAGGGGTTCGGAGGATTCCAGTGCGGCACTCATCCGCTCGACCGCACCGTGGCTGCGTCGGTGCAGGACCGCGACGAAGAGATCGTCGATGGTCTTGAAGTAGTAGTGCAGATGCGGGGGCTGAATTCCGACCCGCTCCGCCACGCTGCGAGAGGTCACCGCGGCGTAACCGCGCTCGAGGATGATCTCCTCGGTCGAGTCGAGGATCCGCTGGCGCTTCTCGGTGGTGGCGGGGCGTGCCCGACGTGTGTTCGCCATGTCCGGCCCCCCAACTACTTGTAACGGTCGTTAAAACTCGAACATTCTGCGGCATGGCAGAACTCCAGGGCAAGGTTGCAGTCATCACCGGCGCCGGTTCCGGCATGGGCCGAGCGGCAGCGGAAGTATTCGTGCGAGAGGGGGCTCGGGTGCTGGCCGCCGACGTCAGCGGCGCGCAGGACGACACCGCCGCAGCGCTCGGCGACGCGGTCGTCCCACTCCGGGTCGACGTTTCAAACGAGCGCGATGTCGAGGCCATGTTCAGCACGGCGCTCGACGCGTTCGGCAAGGTCGATGCTGTGCTGAACGTCGCCGGAATCGCCGGGGCCGCGCCACTCGCGGATCTGAGCGTCGAGGAATTCGACCGGTTCATCTCGGTCAACCTCACCGGGGTGATGCTGGGCACCAAACACGGCATCCGAGCGATGCTGCCGACCGGCGGCGGAGCGATCCTCAACTGGTCCTCGACCGGCGGACTCAACGGATCCCGCCTCCCCACCGCGGCATATTCGGCGTCGAAGGCCGGCGTCATCGCCATCACGAAGGCCGCGGCCATCGAGTACGGAGCCGAAGGGATCCGCGCCAACACGATCTGCCCCGGGTTCGTCGAGACCGCCATGTCCGGCGGCAAGGGTGCCTTCGAACGGTTCCCGCAACTCGTCGGGTCCATTGCGCTCAAGCGTCCCGGTCAACCGGAGGAGGTCGGCGAACTCGCGTCGTTCCTCGCGTCCGACCGGGCGACCTACATCACCGGCGCGGTCATCGCCATCGACGGTGGCAGCACCGCCATGTTGCCGAGCTGACCATGGACGCGGCCGCGACGCCCACCCTCCGGGCACCCGACTCCGATCTCTACTACGACCCCTACGACGTCGCGATCAACGCCGACCCGTATCCGGTCTACGAGCGGCTCCGCGAGGAGGCGCCGATCTACCACAACGACCGGTACGGGTTCTGGATGCTCACCCGCCATGACGATGTCGAAAAGGCGCTGGTCAACTGGAAGGCGTTCAGCAGCGCACGCTCGGACATCCTCGACATCATCCGCGCCGGATACGACCTTCCCGGTGGCGTCATCATGTTCGAGGACCCGCCGGCGCACACGATGCATCGCAAGCTCATGTCGCGGATCTTCACCCCGCGACGCATGGCTGAACTCGAAGATCAGGTGCGCCGATACTGCGTCGCATGCCTCGACCCGCTCGTCGGCGAGCCCCGCTTTGACATCGTCGAGGAGTTGGCTCGGACCCTGCCGATGAAGGTCATCAGCATGTTGGTCGGGATCCCCGAACAGGACCAGGAGGCGGTGCGCGACAAGACCGACCGCAACCTGCGCACGCGCCCCGGCAAACCGATGGAGATCCGCGAGGAGGAAATCGCGAGCGGGTCGATGTTCGAGGACTACATCGACTGGCGTGCCGACCACCCCTCCGACGACCTCATGACCGTGTTGTTGAACGCCGAGTTCGAGGACGACAACGGCGAGACCCGACGCCTCACCCGCCAGGAGGTGTCGACCTACACCGCGGTGCTCGCCGGGGCCGGCAACGAGACCACCGGTCGCCTCATCGGCTGGCTCATCAAGGTGCTCGCCGACCACCCCGACCAGCGGCGCGCGGTCCACGAGGACCGGTCGCTCCTGTCGAGGGTGATCGACGAAACCCTGCGCTTCGAACCCACCGGCCATGCGATCGCCCGCTATGTCACCAGCGACATCGACTACTACGGCACCACGGTGCCGGCGGGAAGCCCGATTCTGCTGTCGCTCGCGGCCGCCAATCGAGACCCGCGCCGCTACCGCGACCCCGACACCTTCGACATCGGCCGCAATGACATCACCCACCTCACGTTCGGGTACGGACTGCACTATTGCCTCGGCGCGAGCCTGGCTCGGCTCGAAGGTCGCGTCGCCCTCGACGAGATGCTGAACCGCTTCCCCACCTGGGAGGTCGATACCGAAGCGACGCGCCTGTTTCCCACCTCGACCGTGCGAGGATGGGAAACGATGCCGGTCCTCATTCCCTAGCCGTACATGCGCCGTCCACCGAACGCCCCACCGAGCACTCCGCCGGCCACTCCGCCGGCCACCTCCCCCGCCGCGCTCGCCGAGCAGATGGTCGTCGCTGGCAGCGTTCGCGTCACCGTCCTGACCGAGCGCCTCGTTCGAATCGAGTACAGCGCGGATGCTTCGTTCGAGGACCGGGCCACCGTGTCGGTGGTCAACCGTCGATTCGACCCGACCCCGTTCGAGGTCACGATCGACGCCGACAGGCTGAACATAGACACCGGCGCGGTGCGGGTGACGTGCACCAACGTCACCAGACCGTTCACGTCGCGGACCCTGCGCGCCACGATCCGCACCGAGTCCGGCGAGGTGTCGTGGAGGTACGGCAAGGCTGCGCCCGGCAACCTCGGCGGAACGGTTCGTACCCTCGACGGCTGGGACGGCACGTCGACACCGCGGGCCGTCGGATTCGATCCGGCCACCGGCATGATTCAGGAGTGGGATCGCCAGGAACTCAACCCTGGGTTGTTGTCACGCGACGGCTGGGTGGTGGTCGACGACAGCGGCAGCGCCCTGATCGAAACTCCGACCGGTCGCAACGGCCGCCGACGACGACCGGTCGCCATCCCGAGGTCGTCGCCGCACGAGGCTGAGGACGCCTCCCCCAGTGCGGACCGGGACCTCTACCTGTTCGGCTACGGCAACGACCACGAACGTGCGTTGCGAGACGCGGCGCGGCTTGTCGGAAGCCAACCGCTTCCACCGCGCTTCGCCTTCGGCTATTGGTACAGCCGGTACTTCCCCTACACCGACCGGGAGTTGCTGCGGCTCGTCGATGAACTCGATCGCCACGACATCCCCACCGACGTGTTGGTGATCGACATGGACTGGCATCGCGCGGGGTGGACGGGATATTCGTGGGACCACGACCTGTTCCCGGACCCCAGCGAAACCCTCGATCGGTTGCACGAACGCGGCCTGCGGGTGGCGCTCAACCTCCACCCCGCCGACGGCGTCGGCGCCCACGAGGACGCGTTCGTCGAGATGTGCGAGGCACTCGACCTCGACCCCGCCACGACCGAGCGGATCCCCTTCGACATCACCGACCCGCGTTTCGTCGACGCCTATTTTCGCGTGCTGCACCACCCCGAGGAAGAACGCGGCGTCGACGTGTGGTGGATGGACTGGCAACAAGGAACCGACACCGCAGTGGTCGGGCTCGACCCACTCGCCTGGCTGAATTTCCTGCACTGGGACGACCAGGAGCGTCGTCGACCGAACCGTCGCCCCATGATCTTCAGCCGCTGGGGCGGACTCGGTGCCGGCCGCCACCCGATCGGGTTCTCCGGCGACACGTACGCGACGTGGGATTCCCTCGCCTACCAGCCCGAGTTCACCGCGACCGCGGCCAACGTGTTGTACGGGTACTGGAGCCACGACATCGGCGGGCATTTCGGGTCGACGTCGGAGCCGGAGATGTACACCCGATGGCTCCAGTTCGGCGCGTACTCGCCGATCCTTCGAACCCACGGCACCCTCGACGCCCACCAGGAGCGCCGGATCTGGGAGTATCCGAACCCGTACCGCGACGTCATGATCGCGGCGATCCGTCAACGCTACGAACTCGTGCCGTACCTCTACGGCGAGGCCCGACGTGGCGTCGAGAGCGCCTTGTCGCTGGTTCGCCCCATGTATCACCACCATCCAGACGTTCCCGCCGCTTACGAGGCGACGGGTCAGTACTGGTTCGGAGGCGAGATGATCGTCGCTCCGGTGACGAGCCCCCTGTCGGAGGACTCCATGGCGGCCGTCGACGTGTGGCTTCCCGAGGGCGAATGGTTCGACGTCGCGCACGGCGCACGACTGAGCGCCGGCCACCACGAGCGCCGATATCTGTTGAACGAGATTCCGGTGTTTGTGCGAGCGGGGGCCATCATTCCCGGCCAACGCGAGGTGCGACGCCTCGATACGGCGTCGTACCCGAACCTGGTCATCACGACGTATCCGGCCGACGAAGGAACGACGGCCGCCTACGACCTGTACGAAGACGACGGCATCTCCACCGGGTACGAGCGGGGCCAATCGGTGGTGGCCACACTTCGCCACTCGGTCGGCGCACGCCTGCGGCGCATCACCGTCGAAGCGGCCCAGGGCACCTACCGCGGTTGGCAACGGGTTCGACCGGTCGAGGTCGTTGCGGTGGGCGAGGCCCCACCCCGCGCGGTCTACGTCGACGACGTCGAGATCCCCTGGTCCGCTCGGCGCTGCGACGGCCACTGGCACTACGACGCGACGGCCGCCGCGGTGGTCGTGTCGCTGCCGCGCGTCGATCTGCGCAACGGGGCCACCGTCACCATCAAACGGGCCAGCAGCACGCGCCACGCGGTCGAGGCCCTGCTCGACGGGTATCCGGGTCTGGCCCGCCGACTCGAGACGATCAGCGAATCCACCCGGGCGCTGCTCGGCGAGGACAACCGACGCATCGTCACGGTTGCCCAATCCCTCGACCGCATTCAGCGCGACCCTTCCCGCGCCGAGGCCGAGCTTCAAGCGGTCCGCGAGCACCTCGACGGCCTCGACGACGTGCTCGTCGGTGCGACCGCGACCTGGCGCGGCTACCAGGCGTTGACCCCGAAACAGCCACCGCGGTCGACCGACATCCTCGACGCCGCGCGCCGCTTGCTCGACACGACACGAACGCAGGTCTGATCGCCGGGCGCCGCCCGACCGCCGACTCAGGTGAGCAGCACGATCTTGCCAAACTTCGCCCCGGCGTCGAACCGGTCGTACGCGGCGACGGCATCGGCCATCGCAAAGGTCGCCTCGACGGGCACCTTCACCGTTCCCGCTGCGAACAGACCGAGCACGTGGCGTTCGACGGCCCGGGCCGCTGCAGCCTTGTCCTCCAGGCTGCGCGCCCGCAGCGTCGAGCCGTGGATTCGCCCGCGTGCCGCCATCAGATCCAGCAGGCTCACCTCGACCTTCGGACCACCACCGACTCCGATGACCGAGACCCGGCCGCCGGTGGCGAGCGACCGCAGGTTCTCGGCCATGTTCGGGCCACCGATCAGCTCGAGGATCACGTCGAAGGGGCCGTGGGCGCCGAACCCATCGGGCGCGACCGCTTCCGCTCCGAATGCGGCGACCCGGTCGCGCAGGCGCTCGTCGCGCACCGTTGCGACGACATGCGCGCCGGCGGCCACACCGAGTTGAACGGCTGCGATCCCCACCCCTCCGGCGGCGCCGTGCACGCACAACCGCTCGCCGACCGACAGCGACGCCTGGGTGAACAGGGCGTCGTGCGCCGTAGTGAACGCCTCCGCAAAGCCGCCGGCCGCACTCCAGTCGACCCCATCGGGCACCGCCAACAGGTGGCGTTCATGAACCACGCACAGCTCCGCCTGGGCGCCACCGCCGACGACGGCCATCACCCGTTCCCCCACGGAGAACCGCTCGGCGCCCGGCCCGAGCGCCGCAACCTCACCGGCCAGCTCCAGGCCCGGGATGTCGGCGGGCGAACCCGGTGGCGCAGGGTAGAAGCCCTTCAACTGCAGCCGATCCGCGCTGTTGAGCCCCGCTGCTCGCACCCGGACCAGCACCTCACCGGTCCCCGGAACCGGGTCGGGGTGTTCGCGCCATTCCAGCGCGCCGTCGACGATCGTGACCGCATACATATTTCGTTGACCTCCCGGGCCGTTGGGGCGTGTGGATGTCGGCCGTTCAGCCGATCGCAGCGGTCACCCGCTCCGACGGCAACGGCGGACCGGGTGGGGTGCCGTCGCCGAAGGGTCGGCCGCCCAGTTGCTCACGTCCATGCGGGGTCATCCAGTTCGCGAGATCAGGGCCGAGCGGGACGATCTGGGTCGGGTTGATCGAGGTGTGCACCACGTAATAGTGCTCCTTGATCTGCTGGAAGTCGGTGGTGTCGCCGAACCCGGGAGTCTGGAAGAGATCGCGGGCGTAGGCCCACAACACGGGCATCTCGCTCAACTTCGATCGATTGCATTTGAAATGTCCGTGATAGACGGGGTCGAAGCGGGCGAGCGTCGTGAACAACCGAACGTCCGCCTCGGTGATGGTGTCCCCCATCAGAAATCGTCGGGTGGCGAGGCGTTCGCTCAGCCAGTCGAGCCGGTCGAACAGCCGTCGATAGGCCCGCTCGTAGGATTCCTGGCTGCGAGCAAACCCGGCGGCATAGACCCCGTTGTTCACGTCGCGGTAGACGAGTTCCATGACCTCATCCATCTCGTCACGCAGCGGTTCCGGGTACAGGTCCGGCGCGCCCTCGCGATGAAACTCGGTCCATTCGCTCGACAGGTCGAGGGTGATCTGCGGGTAGTTGTTGGTCACGACCTGCCCCGAGGGGATGTCGACGATCGCGGGAACGGTGATCCCCTTGGGATAACCGGGAAAGCGTTTCTCGAACGCCTCCTTGAGGCGCTCGATGCCCAGAACCGGATCGAGCCCGTCGGGATCGAGGTCGAATTGCCAGCTGCGTTCGTCGTGGGTGGGGCCGGCGATGCCCATGCTCAAGACGCTTTCGAGTCCGAGCAGGCGCCGCACGATGATCGCCCGGTTCGCCCACGGACACGCCCGAGCGACGACGAGGCGGTATCGTCCCGCCTCGACGGGCCAGCCGTCGCGCCCGTCGCGGGTGATGCGGTCTTCGATGTAGGCGGTGTCGCGGACGAATTCGCCGGTCTCATCGGCAAGGCCCCGTTGCACCGACCCCGGACGTGAATTCGATGGCGTGGTCGCGTCGTCGCTCATGCACGCACCCTACCTACCGACGCTTCGGCGACGAAGGGAAGCGACTTGTATCGCCGCACGAAGTGACCTGCGGCGAACTCGCTGGCATCGCTGTCGACTGCGAAGTTCGGGCACCGCGCCAACAGCTCCTCGAGCACGACCCGCGCCTGCAGCCGGGCCGCCGCAGCGCCAAGGCAGTGATGAGCCCCATAGGAGAACGTCATGATCCGCTTGATGGACCGGCCGACGTCGAAGGCCTCCGCGGTCGGCCCGAACTCGCGAGGGTCACGGTTGGCCGACCCGTACAACAGCATCACCTTCTTGGCCGCGGGGATCGTCCGACCGTGCAGCTCCACCGGCCGGGTCGTGGTTCGGGCGAGTCCCTGAACCGGGGCCGACAGCCGCAGGAGCTCCTCGATGGCCGGCTCGACCAACGAGGGATCGGCGATGACACGAGCGCGCTGGTCGGGATGCTTCGTGAAGAGTTCCGCCGCGGTTCCCAACAGTCCCGTCGTGGTGTCGTTGCCGCCGGTGACCATGGTGAACGCAAAGCCGAGCACCTGCAGCATCGGAACCTCAGCGGCGCCCGTGGCGACCAACGCCGAAATGGTGTCGTCGCCCGGCCGGCGTCGCCTGGTCTCGATGAGCTCGCTGAAGTAGGTGAACAGGCCTCCCACCGCTTCGCCGGCGTCGAGCGGGTTGCCGTTCGAGTTCGCGGCGACGATCGCATCGGTCCAGGCGTCGAAGCGGTCCCGGTCCGCATCGGGCACGCCCAGGTAGGAGGCGACGACGAGACTCGGAAGCGGTTTGAACAACTCCTCCACCACATCGCCGGTGCCCGTTGTTCTCAGGCGCTCGATCCGCTCCACCACGAATCGGCGCACCTCCGGCTCGATCGCGGCCACGTGGCGCGGGGTGAACCCTCGGCCGACCAGACGACGAAACGCCGTGTGCTCCGGCGGGTCCATCATGACCATCGGACGAACCTGGTCGAGGCCGACCTTGTCCCGTTCGCCGTAGGTGAAGGTCAGCCCCTCGGCCGAGGAGAACGTCGTCGTGTCTCGGGCGGCGTTCATCACGTCGTCGAATCGCGACAAGACCCAGTAATCGCCACCGACGACGTGGTGGGCAGGGTCGCGATCGCGGAGCCGGGCGTACATCTCCCACGGTGAACGCCAGGACTCGCCCGATCGCGGAAGGAACGTCGGCTGCTCGTCGGTGCCATCGAACATCGCCACATCCTGTGCGGTTCGGCCGACCCTGTCGAGCGCGTCGGCCGGCACTGTTCGGACTTGCACCGCGTGACCCCCTGTCCTAGAAGCGCGACGTGACTGATGCAGATGTAGACCCGATCCAACCACTCGACGTGTCGGAGTTGTCCGACGGGTGGGCCGAGGAATGCGACGTGCTCGTCATCGGCCTCGGCGCTGCGGGGCTGGCGACCTCGATCGCTGCGGCCGAGGCCGGGGCGTCGGTCATCGCCCTCGACCGAAGCGGCGGTGGCGGAACCTCGGCGAGTGCGGGCGGAATCCTCTACCTCGGCGGCGGTACCTCGACCCAGGTCGAGGCCGGCCTGAGCGACACCGCCGAGGAGATGCGCGCGTTCCTGGCCGAGGCGCTCGGCCGCGACATCGACGATCCGCGCCTGGTCGCGTACTGCGAGGGCGGCGTCGAACACCACGACTGGTTGGTCGCCCACGGGGTCCCGTTCGAGCCCGCATTCTGGGACGAGCCCGGCATGGAGCCGCCCGGCACCGAGGGCCTGATCTACAGCGGAGGCGAGGACGCCAGCCCGTATCGCCAACATCATCGACCGGTGGCGCGCGGCCACGTCCCCGCAACGCCGAACGCTGCCGGTTGGTTCCTGGTGGAACGTCTCCGCGAGGCGCTCGAACGCACGGCGGCCACCGTGCTGACCGATCAGCGCGCGGAACGGCTCGTCGTGGACGGGGGCCGGGTCGTCGGGGCCACGGTGCGCGCCGATGGCACGGTTCGCGCCATCCGGGCGAACAGCGGCGTGGTACTCGCCTGCGGCGGCTGGGCCTACAACGAGGCGCTGCTCGCGAAATATGCGCCGAAGCTGCTCGACATCGCGTGGCGACTCGGCACCGACGGCGACGACGGGTGGGCGCTGCGAACCACACTCGGGCTCGGCGCCGAGATCGAGGGAATGTCGACGATGGAGGTCGCCGTTCCGGTGACCCCACCGCGCTCGGTGGTTCGCGGGGTGATCGTCAACGGTGAGGGCGAACGCTTCATCAACGAGGACACCTATTTCGGACATGTCGGCCAGGCCATCTTGCGCGACCAGGACGGGGTTGCGTGGCTGCTCACCGACGAACCCAACTACGTGGTCAACCGGGTTGGCATGCGCGCCGAGAACGTGTGTGAGACCTGGGAGGAGTTGGCTCGCGAGATCGGGTTGCCGCCCGAAAAGCTCGCCGCAACGATGGCGGCCTACAACGAGGCGGCCGCTCGCGGGCAGGACCCGCAGTTCCACAAGGCCGCCGAGTGGCTCGTGCCGCTCGACACGGCGCCGTTCGGGGCGATCGACCTGCGGGTCGCGACCATTCTCTATGCCGGGTTTCCCCTCGGCGGCACCCGGATCGACGAACACGCTCGAGTCGTTCGCCCCGACGGTTCCCCCATCGACGGATTGTTCGCCGCCGGCCGCGCCGCATCGAGCCTGGCGCTCGCCCACTACTGCTCGGGCATCTCCCTCGGCGAGGGCACGTTTTTCGGCCGGCGCGCCGTTGCCGAGATGTTTTCAACCCGAGAGGTTCTCAACCTGAAATGAAGCTTGCCGACAACTTGTCGACATCATGTCGCTAAGATGCTGACATGATGTCGACAAGATGGAGATGTGATGTTTCTCGCACTACGTGACCTACGGCGCGGGAGTCGCCGATTCGCGCTGCTGGGCGCGGTCATCGCGCTGGTAGCGGTTCTGTCAACGGTGCTGTCGGGACTGGCCACCGGCCTGGTCACCGACGGCATCTCGGGGCTGCGTGCGTTGCCGCTCGATCGGCTCGCGCTCCAAGAAGGCGCCCAGGCAACCTTCAGCCGCTCCGCGCTGCAACCCGAGGTACTCGAGCCGTTCGAACAGCTCGACGGGGTCGAGGTGACGCCGCTCGGGGCCAGCTTCGTCAACGCGGCGGCGAATAACGGCGGGCTGAGCCTCGACCTCGCCCTCTTCGGCATCGCCCCCGAAAGCTTCCTGGTCACACGCAACGACGCCAGCGATGCGCTGCACGGCGAGCCCGGCCTCATCCTGGGCAGCGAACTGGCCGATGAAGGCGTCAAGGTTGGCGATCGCTACACCCTCGTCGGATCCGACATCGAACTCCCCGTGTTGGGATTCACCTTCGCCGGCACCTACGGACACGCACCGATCGCGTTCACCTCGCTCGAGACGTGGCAGCGCGTTCAGTTCGGAGACAGCGCCAAGGGCCGGTTCTCGGCGGTCGCGCTCAAGGGCGGCGACCAGGCCGACATCGACGCGGCCGCCAAGGCGGCCGGAGTCGAGGTCATCACCAAGTCAGCCGCTTACGCCGGATCCCCCGGCTTCACCGCCGAGACGACAACGATGAGCCTGATCCGCTCGTTCCTGCTCGTCATTTCCGCGCTGGTCATCGGGGCGTTCTTCACCGTGCTCACCGTACAGCGGACCCGCCAGATTGGGTTGCTCAAGGCGATGGGAGCCAGCAACGCCTACGTGCTACGAGACGGCATCGGCCAGATGACGATCCTCGTCGCCCTCGCCACCGCCGCCGGGGTGCTCGTCGGCGCCGCCCTGATCGCCCTGGTCGGCGGCAGCGGCGCCCCCGTGGAACTCAACCTGGCGGCGATCGCCACCGTCGCCGGATCGCTCGTGGTCGCCGGAGTTCTCGGCAGCCTCGTCGCCTTCCGCCGAATCACCCAAATCGAACCGGCCATCGCCCTCGGAGTCGAATCATGAGCCTCTCCTCGAACACTGAACCCGCGACCTCCCACCCCGGCAACGCGCCAAGCGCGCTCGTCGTGTCGAAGGCGCGAGTCGCCTACCCGGATGGTCCCGACGTGCGCGTCGTGCTCGACGACCTGGACCTGAGCGTCTCGCCGGGCGAGATCGTGGTGATCTCCGGCGAGTCCGGTGCCGGTAAGTCCACCCTGTTGACGATCGCCGGCCTGCTGCGCCGTCCCGATTCCGGCGAGGTGACCGTCGCCGGAATCCCCACCTCGGCGCTCTCGGAGCGCCAACGCACCGTCGTACGTCGCGACCACCTGGCGTTCGTCTATCAGTCGGCCAACCTGTTGCCATCCCTCACCGCGGTGGAACAACTCGAACTCGTCGGCCACATCCGAGGCGAGAAACCCTCGACCATGCGAGCACGCGCGCTCGAGACACTCGCTGCGGTCGACCTGGCGGATCGAGCCAACCAACTGCCCTCGCAGCTGTCGGGCGGTGAACGTCAGCGGGTGGGCATCGCCCGAGCGCTCATGGCCTCCCCGAGCGTCCTCATCGCCGATGAGCCGACCGCCTCGCTCGACCCCGAGCGCGCTGCGGTGGTGGCTGAGCTTCTCGCCGGTGCGGCGGCCGCGAATGGCATCGCCACCATCATCGTGGCCCACGACACCGCAGCGCTCGCACACGCCGACCGGCATCTGCGCCTCGAGGGAGGCCGCCTCCACGAATTCGCCCGCACTGTGTGAGGCTTGCATCGTGCCACGGATCAAAGCCGACACCATCGCCGAACACGTCGACCAGCAGCGCGCTGCGGTGCTCGACGCCGCCGTCGAGTTGTTCACCACCCGCGGCTTCGCCGAGGTCAGCCTCGGAGACGTCGCCGCGAAGGTCGGCCTGGCCCGCAGCTCGCTGTATCGATATGTCCCCGACAAGACCCACCTCCTCGTCGAGTGGTATCGGCGAGCGGTACCGGACATCACCAGTGCGTGGAGCGCGGTGACCGCTGGTGACGACGATCCCGTGATGCGACTGCAACGGTGGGGACACGCGTTCCTCGAATGGGCCAACAGCCCCGAACACCAACTCGTCGCTCCGCTCATGGAGGCCATCCCGAACCTCGATGCGCAGACCCGAGCCGAGATCAGCTCGTTGCACCGCACGATGATGGGAACCGTCGGCGAGGTCCTTCAAGCGGTCGGAACACCGCCGGAGCAGATCGACGGCACGGTCGATCTGCTCGCCGGACTACTGCTCAGCGCGGCGAGGGCCGAACAGGCCCACGGGGTGAACCCGCAGGTACGACGGCGCCTCGACGCCGCCGTCGCGGCCATCATCGCCCCGCTGGACAACGACGACGCGTGATCCAGCTAGCCGGTTCTGATCATGTCGGCGCACTTCTCACCGATCATGATCACCGGCGCATTGATGTTGTTGCTCGGGACCCGGGGCATCACCGACGCATCCGCGATTCGCAGCCCCTCGATGCCGCGGACCCGAAGCGACGCGTCGACCACCGCCATCGCGTCGCTGTCCGGGCCCATCTTCGCGGTTCCACACACGTGGTATTCGGTATCGGCGTGTTGGCGCAGGGTCTGCTCGATCTGGTGCGGATCGTTGCGGTCATAGCGAATCAACATCTCGCCACGGTAGGGATCGAACGGCGCGCTGTTCATGATGTCGAGCGCGATCTGGGTGCCCTTGATCAGCGTCTCCATGTCGTACGGGTGGCTGAAATAACGGGGGTCGATCAGCGGATCCACGCGGGTGTCGGGGCTGGCGAGGCGAACCTCGCCGACACTCTTGGGGCGAGCCAACAGCAGGTGGGCCGAATAGCCGTGGCCGAGATGGAGCTTGCGGCCGTGGTCGTCGCCGATGCCGACGATGAGTTCCATCTCCATGTCGGAGACCTCAACGTCGGGGCTGGTGCGGTAATAGACCCCCGACTCGGCTGCGCAACTCGTGATCACGCCGCGTCGATGGCAGCGCCAGTCCCACATTCCCTTGAGCAGGCGTGCCACGCCGACCGGGGAGATCCCCACGGTGTGGTCGGGGATCTTGGCCCGATAGATGAGTAACGCCGAGATGTGATCCTGAAGGTTCTGTCCGACTCCGGGGAGGTCGAGGATCGTCGAGATGCCGAGTTCCTGCAGGTGAGCGCCGGGGCCGATTCCCGACGCCATCAGGATCTGCGGGGTTCCGAACGCCCCAGCCGACATGATGATCTCGCGGCGAGCCCGGACCGATTCGCGCCGTCCGCCGCGCTCGTAGTCGACCGCGGTCGCGCGTCGTTGGTCGAAGCGCACCCGGGAGATGTGCGCTCCCGTGCGCACATCGAGGTTGGGGCGGTCGAGGTTCGGGTGGATGAACGCGGCCGCGGTGCTGTGGCGTTCGCCGTCCTTCTGGGTGACCTGCACGTGGTAGCAGCCGTGATGGTCGGCGCCGTTCAGGTCGGGGTTGAACGGGATTCCGTGGGCCTGGCATGCCTCGAGGAAGACGTCGTTGAGGGGGCTCGGGCTGCGCAGATTCGTCACGTGGAGCGGGCCATCGGTGCCGTGGAATGGCGAGTCCCGGTGGATGGCGTTGCACTCGGATTTCTTGAAGTACTCGAGGACGTCGTCGTAGCCCCAACCCGGGTTGCCGAGGGCAAGCCACTCGTCGTAGTCGCTGCGGTGCCCGCGGGCGTAGATCATCGCGTTGATCGTGGAGGACCCACCGAGTGCCTTGCCGCGCGGTTGGAACCCGCGCCGCCCGTTGAACCCAGGTTGGGGCACCGTCGAATAGTTCCAGCTGTTGATGCCCCGAGGCATGGCCGCTGCGAACCCGAGAGGGGCCCGGATCAAAACGTCGCGGCCCTCCCCGCCGGCCTCGAGTAGACACACCCGCACCGTCGGATCCTCGCTGAGGCGGCCGGCTACGACGCAGCCCGCCGAACCTCCACCCACGACCACATAGTCGAACTCGTCCACGGAGCGAACCACCTCAACACCGACGTCGATCAGGCGCTCGCGGCGCGCTCCCGGGTGTATTCGACGAAGGTGCCATCGGGTTGGCGGGCGAACACCGGACGGCGACGGGTCGAGGTCACGATTCCCTGATCGCGGAGCTTGTTGGCCTGCAGACGCCACCAGTCGGTGTGAGGAATCCCGTCGACCACACGCACATAGGACACCTCGACCCCGGCGAGCGCGTCTGCGCACAACCGCGTCCCCGGGCGCATGGTCACCGCCGCCACCGAGTCGTCGCCGACCCGGTAGGCGACGCACAGGTCGACGCCCGCGACCCCGTACAGCGAGTCTTCGATCGGGGCGGATCCGTCGCCCACAAACCAGAAGTCTCCGTCGTCGTCGCGTCGGAACAGGTCTCCGGTCATCAGCCACGAGTCGCCGCTGGAGAACACACCGCGCAACGGAGTGGTCGTGATCGCCGTGTTGCGTTCGGTCGCGACCAACAACATCCCCACCTCACCGCGAGGGCATCGCAGGGCGAACCCGTCCTCTCCGAGGACCAACCGACCCGCCTCCTGGTCATAGGCCGCGAGGCTGATCTTGGCGCTGCCGGGCAGTTGGCGTCCCTTGCAGCCGACCTTGGCCCCGGACAGGTTCACCAACACCGCCTCGCCTTCGGTGGACCCGTAGAACTCGAGCACCCCTGCGGGAGCAAAACGGCTCGTGACCCGACGCCACAACCCGACCGGCATTCCCGAGCCGACGAACAGCCGCACCGAATGGCCGCGTTCAAGCGGATGTTCCGGGGCCTCGACGAGGTCGTGAACCTGGGTCCACGTGTAGGAGACCACCGTCACGCCGTAACGGCGAACCTCGTCCCAGAAGGTCGCCGGGTCGAAATGGGTCGTCATCGCCAGTCGGGCGCCACCGGCGACCGCTCCGCCGATGGCCGTGAGTAGACCGGCGGGATGATGCACGGGCGTCACCCCATAGACCGTGTCGGCGGGGCCGAGCGATGCCGCCGTCGCCGTTCCGAACGCCGAGAGCGCCCAGCGGCCGTTGGTGAGCCACTTGGCTTTCGTGCGGCTGCCTTCGCCGGTGAACACGATGAACGCCAGGTCTCGGGCCAGCCCAGGGTTCGGCCGGTACCACGCGGGGACGGCGACCGCATCGGGATCGATCCGCTCCATGTCGACCACGTCGAGACCGAGGTCGCGCGGAGCGCCACCGCCGCCGAGAACGAAGGTGGCCACCTCGGCCAGTCCGGCGACCCGCGCTGCGTGTTCGGGGTCGGCCACCACCTTGTTGACCCCGCCGAGACCGATTTCTGCGGCGACGTCGCCCGCGGGGCGAAGCAGCACACCGATCGCGCCGATCCGGTTGAGCGCAGCCACGACGATGAGCGCCGAAGGCCGGGTTGCCATCAACACCCCGACGTGTTCCCCCTGGCGAACGCCGAGGGAGATCAGGCCGCTCACCACGTTGTCGATACGACGTTTGGCATCCGCATAGCTGACGCTGCGCCCTTCGAACAGAAAGACCGTGCCCTCGGGGGAACTCGAGGCCTGTTCGTCGAGCAGGAGACCGAGCGAGATCCGAGTCGAGGGCCGCACCCGTTCAAGGCGGGCCAGTCGAGGAAGCTGCTGGGCCGCCTCGCTGACGAGTTCACGTAGGCCGATCGCACTCATCCCCGCGTTGCGCACCACGAATCGTCCCGTTTCGAGCCCGAGGGTCGCGGCGGTCGTCATCCCCTGGGCGACGTCGCCGACGAACGATGCCGCGCGCACCGAGTTCCCCTCGGTGGTGCGGTCGTCGTCCAACGGGATGATCGTGGCTGGCTTCGCGCCCGTTCCTTGACGCCAATGCAACCATTCGGCGGTCGTCGGCCAGGTCGTCTTCATCGCGAGCGACCCCACGACGAGGCCGAAATGACCGGCCACAAGCTCATGTTCATAGATCTCGGCGAGCGGGGCGGCCTGCCGGATCGCACGAACGACCGACGGCGAAGCGATTTCGTCGTTCGTGCCGATGAAGCACATCAGCGGGCACGTCACGTCCGCGAGGGTGACGGTATGGCCGTCGATCACGAACCCGCCGGCAAGCATCCGGTTGTGGGCCACAAACTGGCTCAGCAGTTCCGCCAAGGCCGGACCCGGCCAGGCAACCCACCCTTCCTGTTGCAGAAACCGCCGCTGGCCTTCCCGCGGCAACAGCGCGTCGCGGTCGTGGAGTTGGCGAACGAAGTCGAGGCGTTGGCGCACGGCCTTGACCGGGTCGAGGAGGCGAAACCCGGTGCGACTCGCCCACGCCGGCAGCGCTGTGCGGGACAACACGTTGTCACCCACGAATTCCAGCACTCGTAGTGCCACCTCATCTGGGATGCCGAACGGGATCATCCCATGCAGGTCGACCGGGCTTCCGAACGTGACGATGCTGGCGATCCCCTCCGACCTGCGATACGCCGTCGCCTGATAACAGAACATGCCGCCCTGGGAATAGCCGCCGAGATGAACCTCGGCACCGAGGTACCCGTTCAGGAACTCGACGGCGTCGGAGATGGCAAGCACATGATCGGTGAGGGTGCGCTGCATGCCACCCTGCTCGTGTTCCGGAGCGCCGAAGTCGATCACCCAGGGGTCGATTCCGTCACCGGCCAGGAGCGAAACCGCGCTCGTCACCGGGCTCACATCGAACACGTCGGCCGACAGCATCATCGGAGGCACGAGCACGACCGACGGCCGTGGTTTCGCCTTTGGGCCGGAGTCGCGATCCGCGTGGTAGCGGCGGAGGCGATAGAGCGGGGTTTCGTGCACGACGGTGTACGCCGACGATTCCTCACCGGTGTCGAGCCCGCCGAAGCGCGCCACCTCGAGCGCGTTTCGCGCCATCGCCGCCAGCCGCTCGGTCGTCGCAGACAGTGTTCGAGAGGAGAGTTCCAAGGATTCGAATCCTGCCATAACGAGGCTTGGATTGATACGGGAAACGCGTCGGCGCTGGGCGGCTCAACGGCGGTCGTTCACCGTCTCGCCACGAGCGCGGCGAAGCGTGCCACGACGAGGTCGCGCACCGGGGCCAACGCCTCGACGGCCGGGCCACAGCCTTCACGCACCCCGTGCCGACCGCCGAGCGCAGCGTCGGCCTCGTCGGGGAACGAGTCGATGAATCGGGTCGCCTCGTCCACGCCGACCTCGAGGTGGAACTGCAGACCCCAGGTACAACGGCCGACCCGAAAGGCCTGCTGTTCATACGCTTGCGATCGGGCAAGGTGGATCGCCCCCGCGGGCAGCGAGTAGGTCTCGCCGTGCCAGTGCAGCACATCGAGATGCCCGTCGAGACCGAAGAAGAGGTCGTCGTCGACGGCGCATTCAAGCACCTCGACGGCGCCCCAGCCGACCTCGAGGCCATGGCCGGCGATCACTCGGGCTCCCGCAGCGGCGGCCAGCAGTTGGGCGCCCAAACACACGCCGAGGGTCGGCACCTCACGATCGAGCGCCTGGCGCAGCAACGCGATCTCGGCGCCGCGGGTCGGGAATCCGTCGTCGGAACGAGCCGACATCGGACCACCCATCACGACGAGCCCGTCGATGCCATCGAGGTCCTCAGGGATGCGTTGGCCGAGATCGGCCCGAATCACGTCGACCTCGACACCGGCCGCGTCGAGTGCGGTGGCGATGTGCGCGGGGCCCTCCACGTCGAGATGTTGGATGACCACGGCGCGCATGGAACGTCAGCTTACGGCCCGCCTCGCGAAGCGCTGGAACACGGGATGTTCGTGGCGCCGCAGATCGATCACCGGGCCGGAGGCCGCGGCCGGGCTGGGCTCGGAGACCGGTTCAAGTTGCTCTGCGTTGTGGTCGAGCCACACCTTCATCGACTCTGCCCCAGCCTCGACCAGCCGGGAACAGGCGCGCCAGTCGCTGGTGTTGAGCGACGGATCGATCGTCGGCCGGACCCGCCAGAGCTGACGATCGATCGACGCTGCGTCGACGATGGCGTCGGTCGCCGCGTTCAGGGCGATCGAGAAGCTGCGGGTCAGCATGCCCAGCGCGGTTCGAGGAACCGAGTCGTTGCCCGCCGCGGAGACGTCGAGGCACAGGATCGAATCGCCTCCGAGCTCAGCCGCGCGTTGCACCGGAAGGTTTGCCACCACTCCTCCGTCGACGAAACTCATTCCGTCGATGACCGCCGGCGGAACGATCGCCGGGAGTGCGGCCGACGCATACAGCACGTCGCGGGCAAAGCCCGCATCAAACCAGTGCGGTAGTCCGGTGAGGATGTTCGTCGCCGACACGTGCAGCGGGATCCTCAGGTCCTCAAGCCGTTCGATCGGGCACAGGTCCGAGATGAGCGATCGGAGCTTCGCCCCGTCCTGCACGGAGGGGCGCCGCCGCACCAGGTTGAGCGCCTGCGACAGCACGCCCTGGGGGAACACTCCACGGGAATCGAAGTGCGACCAGATGTCGCTCAGTGCCTTGGTCGCGTCAGCGGTGAAGTCGTGGGCGACCCAACTGCCGTTGAGCGCTCCGGCCGAGGTCCCCACGATGACGTCGGGCCTCCACGTCGAATGCTCCGCGAGCGACTGCAGCATTCCCGCTTGGGCGGCTCCGAAGATCCCGCCGCCGCTGAGCACGAGCACGCGCTTGGCCGACGGCTCCGGCGCCGCCTCCGGTGCGTCCGACCCTGCCTCGGGTTCTCGGGTGAGGTGCGGTCGCCCCCACCCCGAAGAGGTGAAGGCTCCAAGATTCAGCGAGCACTTCATGGGGGGACGTTGAGCCCATGGGCTACGAAATGCAACCCTGCCTTTCGGCTCAAACCCGCGATTCATGAGGTCGATCGAGCGACCGCGTTTCACACCGCACCCCCCGGGTACCCAAACCAGTGCAGCGGAGACAGTCACAGCGCTCATGACCGTCCAAAGCCACCAGCCAGATCTGTTGGATTGATCCAGCGGAGCCCGCCAAACCGGGCAAAGTCGCTGTCGAACGAGCAGATGCTGGTCCCGTGCTCGATGGCGAGTGCGGCGAGATGTGCATCGGTCACGAGGTTCGCTCGCAGATCGCCGTCGATCAGCAAACGCTTGAGGATGTCGCGATGGCGCTGACCAGCAGCGGGCACCCACACCTGCGCGATGTCGAGCCAGTCCGAGACGAACCCCCACGCATCCCTGGGGCTCAACGGGTTCGCACTCACACGGGGATGAGTCATGATCCGCTGAAACGCCATCAACGACACCCATGGCAACCCGACACGCTCGTTGCCGTTCAACGCGTCTTCGAGCCACGAGCGAGCAACCTCGTGGAAATGTGACTGTTCGTCAACGGCGTAGATCAGGACATTGGCGTCGACGATCACCGCTCGGACCCGTCGGCGACGACTTCATCAAGGAGTTCGAGAGCGTCGGCGATGTCGGTGACGTCGATGCGCAACCCCACGCTGGCGGTACGTTGCTGGAATTTGGTGGGCGGCAGCTCTCGCGCCAATCCCGCACGGGCGAGTTCGTTGACGGCCTCACCAAGGCCGATGTTGCGCTCGCGACGCAGCTGCTCGGCCGCCGCCACCACCTCTGGATCAAGCCGCACCGTAGTCCTCATGGGTTCATTATAGCATCAGTGATGCAGCTAAGCCGCACCAGAGATGCACGGCTCGATTCGACACCGCCGATCTCGGCCCCTGCCGCTTCGCAGCTGCCGAACCCCCGTGGTCGACAGCTCGAGCGCATGACGCCGGTGATCTTGCGCACGTAGTTGACGTGGACGACTCGAAGTTGGCGTCGCCGACGAGCATCAGCAGTTGGCGCGGTTCTCTGGCGAAAATGGAGCAAACAGTGATCGTGCCACGAAGAGCCGGGTACAGTCCGCAGGGCCGCGAAGCCCGAGTCAGCTCGGAGGATCAAGAGTGGGTGAGTTGACGTACGTCTTGGACTTGAGCGAGCTCAGTCCCTATGAACGCCAGGCTTGGGAGTCGATACAGCGGTGGCAGACTGCAGATGCCAAGCCAAGTCGTGTCCCCGAAACAGTTCGTGATAAAGCGAAGGAATTAGGCCATCACTGACGCCGTCGCGTCGTCGTTGCGACGTGAACGAATCCTCGAGGCCGTGCGCCGCACTGGTGCCGATGTCCACGAACTTTCCGACCTGCGCAATCTTGACCTCAAGGTCATCGATGAGGCCTGCCCTCGACTGAACCTGCGGTACGCGGCCGCCTCTGCAGTCACCGGCGCTGGTTCGGGTTTCGTGGCTGGTGGGGGATCGGCAGCGATCGTCGGCACAGCGGGAGTCGGCGCCGCTCCAGGCGCCATGGCCGTCGGGAGCGCGCTGGCAGGCGACGTCGTGGCTACCATCGCCCTGGCAGCGAGGGTCGCTACCCATTACGCCGGATACTACGGCTACGACGCACGCGAAGAAGAGGAGAAGGCGGTGCTACTCGCTGTCATCAGCCTCGGCATCGTGGGTGAGAGTGCCGCAAAGCAAACAGCGATGATCCAAGTCCGGCAAGTGGCGATGATGGTCGCCCGACGCGCTGGTTGGAAGGAGCTCGGTGAGGAGTTCATCGTCAAGCTAGTTCAGGGCCTGTTTACGAAACTCAGCGCCACCCTGACTAAGAAGAAGCTCGCTCAGGCACTTCCGATCGCCGGCATTGGGCTCGGGGCCACGTTCAACTACGCGCTGATGCGGAAGGTCGGTACCGCGGCTTCCTTCGCATATCGCGAGCGGTTCCTCATCGAGAAATATGACCTTGATGTATCAACGGCGCCTCCCGACATTGACACGCTTCTCAACGGCGGTGTCGACGAAGCCTGCCTCGAAGCGAATGCAGAGACGCTGGACCCGACTGACCACGATCGAGATGACTCTTAGAACCATTCGCGCCGCCGCGAATACCAACAAACCGGAACCAGCTCGGAGGCCTCTTCGGTGAGGCGTGGCGTCGCTGCTCGAAAATCAAAAGACGGTGTAGCCGCCGTCGATGACGAGCGCGTCGCCGGTGTGGAAGCTGGTCGCCGGGTCGCACAGGAACACCGCCGCCGCGCTCATTTCGCTCGGTTCAGCCCAACGGCTGAGTGGCGTGCGACGGATCATCCCGTTGCGGAACCGCTCGTGGTCATAGGCGGGCCCCGCCAACTCTGTCTTCGTCCAGCCCGGCAGGAGGGCATTCACGCGGATCTGGTGGTGACCGAGCGACACGGCCAGGGCGCGCACCAGTCCGACCAAGGCGGTCTCGAGGTGCCGTACGCCTCGTTGCCACCGGCGCCGTGCATCGCTGAGGTCGACGACACCGCCACCAGCGCGCCGTTGCCGCCGGTTCGACCAGGTGGCGCGCACCGGCGCGCAGGGTCAGGAACGTGCCGTCGAGGTTCGTCGCCATCACGCGACGCCACTCGCTGAAGTCCATATCGGTGAACTGGCCGCCGATTCCGGTCGTTCCGGCATTGGCGAACACGGCGTCGATACGGCCACCCGCGGCCTCGACCGACGCCGCGAACGTCCGCTCGGTGACGTCCTCATCTGCGACGTCGCAGAGGAAGGACCATGCATCCACCCAAGCGCTCGCAGCGTGTCGACCGCAGCGTGGTTCTTGGTGTCGTTGCGGCCCCACAACACGATGTCGGCACCGGCCGCAGCGCACCCTGTCGCCAGCGCCAAGCCGATGCCGCCGTTCCCACCGGTCACCAACACCGTCCTGCCCGCGAGTTGTCCGCGTCCGCTGCCTCGATCGCCCATGTCACCCCTTCCTCGGATCGCCGCGCCGTTGGCCACATTCCTACCGGACGCGCGGGCGCCACGAGCGCCGGGGTCGACAAACATCGCGTCGACGCTCAACCCTGACGGGCGGACGGTCGTCGCGGTTTGCCTCCTGACCTCAGCGACGCCCACAGATAGAGTCTCTCTCGCACGACCGCCGCGACACCGGTGGTCGCCGAGTCGACGCACTGAGAGGCGACCACCATGAACGATTCGATTCGCGGCCCACTCAGCAACGGGCCGACCCCCGACATGTTGGAGGTCGACGCGCCGCCGCTTCACGAGTTCCGCCTCGGCGACGTGGCGCGCCTCATCGTCGTGTTCTTCGTCATCGCCACGTCCACGCTGAACGCGCTCGCGCGGCGCGGATTGCGCATCGTCGGCCGAACCGTCAGCGTCAAGCTCGGTCGCACCCCGTCCACCGAGCCCGTCGCCGGCCTCATCGATGCGGCCTGCAACGGCCTGATCGACGGATTCATCCGCCTCGGGCCGACGTTTGTGAAACTCGGACAGATCATCGCGTCCTCCGGTGCGCTGTTTCCCGACCAGTTGGTCGCCGCCGCACGTCGGTGCCTCGACCAGGTGCCGACGTTTCCCGCCGAGGTCGCGAGGGCGACGATCGCCGAGGACCTCGGGCATCCGATCGAAAGCGTGTTCGCGGCGTTCGTCGACGAGCCACTGTCCGCAGCGTCGATTGGCCAGGTCCACGCGGTGACGCTCCACGACGGCCGCGAGGCCGTCGTCAAGGTTCAGCGCCCCGGTATCCGCGAGCAGATGGCGGGCGACCTCCGCAACGCGGCCCGAGTCGCTTGGCTGTTCGAAAAGACCCCCTGGGGTAAGGCGAGCGGCGCCGTCGCGATCATCGAAGACCTCCATTCGGTGACGTTCCAGGAGCTCAACCCGGTGCGCGAGGGGTGGCAGCAGGATCGGTTCCGTTCCAACATCTGGGCCTTCGGCGACAACACGATGATCACCGCACCCGAGGTGTACTGGGACTTCTGCGGCCGTCGCACCATTTGCATGGAACGGGTCTCCGGCATGCCGATGGACCGTTTCGACGAACTCGCCGAACGGGGGCTCGATCTGCAACTCGTCGTGCGCCGCGGCGCGAAGGTGTGGGCCGAAGCGGCGATGATCCACGGCCCGTTTCACGGCGACATGCACGCCGGCAACATCTGGGTGCTCGACGACGGCCGGGGTTGTTTCCTGGATTTCGGGATCATGGGCGAGTTGTCCGGCGAGTGGCAGGACCTCATGAAGGACCTGTTCTACACCTGCGCCATCGACCTCGATTTCAGCCGGGTGGTGGAGTCGTACCGCCGTGTTGGCGCCATCCCGGCGGAATTCAGCGACGACACTCAGCTGTCGATGTTCCTGACCAACGTCTTGGGAACGATGCTGGCCGACGGCTTTGGCGGCGTCGACATCGGGGCGCTGGTGACCGAGTCGGTGAAGATGCTCAAGACCTACAACGCATCGGTACCCCGCGAGCTGGTGCTGATCGCCAAGCAGTTGCTCTACATCGACCGCTACACCAAACACCTGGCGGCGGATTACTCCATCACCTCTGACCCGTTCATCATCAAGAACGTGTTCCCCGAGGAAGCTGCCAAGAAGGCCGCCGACCTCGGGGTCGCGATGCCCATCTGACCGAACCGCTCAACTTACATATTGAAAGATACGGGTGGGGTCTCTAGCGTGTCGCCATGGCAGCGACCCCACGACGTCGGCTCAGCGCTGAAGCACGCCGCGACCAACTCCTCGACGCATGCGCCGCCGTGGTCGACGCCGAGGGCTTCCCGGCCGTGTCCATCGACGCCATCGCGGCGGCGTGTGATGTCACCCGCACGGTGCTCTACCAACAGTTCGGCGGCCTCGAGGGCATGCTCGAGGCGCTCGTCGAACGCTCGACACTGCGGGCGGCGGCAGCCATCGACACGACGGGAACGGCCACCGGGGCGCGAACGCTGCGCGACTCAATGGCCCATGTGCTCGACGCGGTCGACGCCGACCCGGCGACGTGGCGAATGTTTTTCATCGCCCCGAACGTCGGGCCGCGCAGCCTGAGCGACAACCTCGCAACGGGCAGAGCGCTGCTGCGAACACAGCTCGCCGGAATGGTCGAACGACGAATCGGTGACGCCGATGCCGATCTGACCGCGCGCATGCTGCAGGCCGCCGCGGACGAACTAGTCAGACTCCGACTCGCCGATCCGGACCGCTACCCCACCGAACGCCTCCTCGATCAGTTCGACGCGCTGGCCGACGCGCTCGCAGGCCCAGCCCAACCGGCCGAACCCGCCCAACCGGCCGAACACCACCGAGGCTGGACCGCACTGGTCGACGGGCTGCGCTCGGCCGGCGACCAGGTGGCGAACCTCGCCGAAACCGGTGAGGCCGACGACCAATCGGACGCGTTTCGAGCACTGCTGCGCGGCTTGACCAATCAGCTCGGGCGCTTCGAGGTCGACCGCGATCGCCCCGAACTCGTCGCCTTCAACGGATGGCGCGAGAAGATGTTCATGGACAATCCTGACTTTCGTTACTGGGTGGCCGACGTCCGCGACGACCGCCGCTACCGGATCACCGGCAATATCGCCGATGCGGTGTACATGTCGGTGACGGCCTACTCCTCGTCGGGGACCCTCGACGCATCGGCCGGCGCACGCCTCGACTCCGACACGATCCGACTCGCCGACGACGGTGCGTTCACCATCACCATGTCCAGCGAGGACCCGGGCGACGGCACCGACTGGCTCGCCTTGCCGCCTCGCGCGAACGCAGTGTGGGTCCGACAATTCCACCGCGACGTTGCCAACGAGACACACGGCTGGTGTCTCATCGATCCCCTCGATTCCCCTCCGCCGCCCGCAAGGTCGCTCGACAGCGAACGATTCGGCACCAAACTCACCCGCCTCGGCGAAAGACTGGCGGCGTTTCCCGCCATCTGGGCGGCCGCCACCAGCGATGACTTCAACGCACCGAACACCGTGCGCCACTGGACCGAGATGGCCGGCGGCGCGGCGTTCACCGAACCCGGCATTCACTACCTTCGCGGCTCGTGGCAACTCGAGCCAGGCGAGGCGCTCGTGATCGAGGGCACACCACCGCCGTGTCGCTACTGGAACGTGATGTTGTACGACCGGTTCCTCAACTCACTCGACTACCGGGCGCGCACCGTGTCCTACACCGGCGCCACCGCCACCCTGAGCGACGGCGCCTACCGATTCATCCTCGCCGGTGACGACCCCGACGGCTCCGGCGATTGGCTCGACACCGAGGGCCGCTCGTTCGGGCTGTTCGTCATGCGGTTCCTGCAACCCGCCGTCGAGCCGCCGCTACCGCACCTTCGACGGTGCCCGATCGAACACCTGAGGGAGCGTTGACCATGTGGCAACCGCCCGAACGAACCGCCGCCGCGAGCGCTGCGATCGCCGCTGCCGACCAGGGCCGCCTGGCGCGTCCGGATCGGTATCTGCTCGACGCCGATCACCTCGCGAGCGTCGCAGCCCGCCGAGATGGCGACACCGAACGGTTCGCCGCCGGCTGGCGAGAGGGCCTCGAACGCTACGTGGAATCGGCGAGCGAGGATGGACGGCTCAACGCGTTCGGAATGGCGATGGCAGCGCGCACCGCCGTCTCGCGTCTTCGCTCCGGGGTGGCGCTCTCGCGCTTTCGCGAAGCCAACCCGAACGTCGCCGATCGCCCGCCGACGCCACCGATCTTCATCACCGGCGGGTGGCGCAGCGGAACGACGTTTCTGTTTCGGCTCCTGGCCTCCGATCCCCACTTGCGCGCGCCGCTGCCAGCCGAACTCGCCGAACCGATGTCGATGGCGAGCCTCAGCGGCGAGGAACGCGAGCGGCGCATCGATGCCAGCGCCGCAGCCCACGACATGTTGCATGTCCTCAACCCCACGCTACGAGCGATTCACGATTCCGGGGCGCGGCTGCCCGAGGAATGCGGGCTCGCTATGGGAGCCGACCTTCGAAGCTGGTCACTCTCGGCGACCACCCGGCTCGAGTCGTACTCCGAGTGGCTTGCGGGCCAGGACCTGGGTCCGTCCTATCGGGACTACGCGTCGGTGCTGGGCGTGCTCGGCGACGGCGACGATCGCCGCTGGGTGCTGAAGGCTCCCCCACACCTCGCGGAGCTCGGTGCGCTCGCTCAGGCGTTTCCCGGCGCGGTCGTGGTGATTCTGCATCGCGACATCGTCGAGACGATCGCGTCGGGAGCCAGCCTGTTCGCGGTGTTCCGTTCCACCTACAGCGATGACGTCGACCCCCGAGACGTCGGACGGTTTCAGAGCGATCAGACCGAGCTGTGGATGCGCCGGGCGCACGAGTTGCGCACCAGCGCCTTGGCCAGCACCATCACGATGCTTGACGTCGACTACGGCGATCTCGTCTCCGACCCTGCGGGCACCCTCGATCGGGTGTACGCCGCGGCCGATCGGGAACCCCCGGCCGACCTGGAGGCTTTCGTCGCCGACTTCAACGCGGCACACCCCCGACATGCACAGGGAACGCACCGCTACTCCCCCGAGGACTTCGGGCTCAACCCCGCGGAGCTACGTGAACGGTTCGCCGAGTTCGCCCGCTGACGGGCCTCGGTCGCGCAGGCCTCCCTCGCGCAGGACCTCAGATGTCGGCGGGGCTCAGTCGTCGGTGGAGGTCAGTCGTCGGCGGAGATCAACCGGTAGCTGGGGGCCGAGTCGTCCACAAGAATGCCTGGCTCCGCGGCACATACGGCCGGGATGGCGGCGAGAACGGCGCGTACCGATCCGTTGGTGATCGCGTCGCGCCCCTTGAGTGTCGGCTGAAACTCGAGTTGTGAACGCAGATTCGCCGGTTCGCCGGTGATCTCGATCGTGTAGGAGGCGGAGGTGGTGAATCCGCCAAAGGGGAGATCGTCCCCCCGAAACGTCACCGCGTCGCGCAGGTACCAGCACTCTTCGTTGGTGAAGAAATGGTGGTCTCCGAGATAGCCGCGGTGCACGAGGTGGACCGCTCCCGCTGTGCCGCGCCGAATCGTCTCGTTGCCGATGACATCGCCGTAGTAGAGATCGCCTCCTGCGGCCACCGGATGTTGAGGACCGATCTCGTCGATGTCGACCCCGAAGCCCATCGCACCGAGCCCACCCCACATGTCGCCGGGGGCGCCCTGGAAGTTGGCGGCCTCGACGAACCGGATGTGGCTCACGCTGTCGAGTGGTTGGCACATGGTCAGCACCAGTCGCTCGACCATGTAGGAGGGGTGAACTCCCGTGCCGTGCAGCGTCGCGGCACCGGCCTTGCACGCCTCGAGCAGCCGCCGAGCCGATGCCCGGCCACCCGACGCCCAGTTCTGCATCCACGGGTTGTGGTAGGCGGCGGTTGCAACGACATTGGTGCCGGACTCGAGCAGGTCGATCACGTCGTCGTCGAGTCCCTTGAAGACCGCCGCTGCTGACGGGGTGACGACGACACAATCCAGCCCGAGTCAGATCACCTCGTCCTTCGAGGTGGTGATGGCCACATCGGAAAACGACCGCTGCTTGTCTCGGCGCGCCTTCACGATCTCCAGATCGAACCGAGGGTCCTCCTGAAGTGCCCGAATGACGGCCCGCCCCACGTGGCCCGGTCCCCATACCCCGATTCGAAGTGTCACCCGCCCAGCGTACCGCTGCGGCCCGACCAGACTCTTCCAACACGTCCAAATCCGGGACATATTCAAGCGATATAAGGCTTCCGTCTCATCTCTATTTACCACTTTAAGGCGGCTGTCTTAGATATTTCCCTGGCGCAACCCAACGCGCATAGCTAGGTTGCGAAACGCGAGATATATCACCTCCGATATCGACGAGAAACCGACGTCTGGTCTCACACATTGATTCCAAACAACTGCGAGCACTGTGGGGCCGTGCCATGACGGAAACGACCCAAACCCGAAGCGATTCGAAGCGCCGGCGGGTTCGCCGGCTCGCAATCGGAATCATCGCGGCAATCACCGCCGCATGTGCCCCCAACTCCGGCGGCGGAACCCCGTCAGACCCGGGGCCCGGAGACACGTCACCGCCAGCGCCTCGCGCGTACCATGGCGACGAATCGGTCACCTTGACGTGGGGGATCGATGAACCGAACGCCACCGGCTACGAGTGGCAGTGGCGGCCGTCGGAAACGTCGACGTCAACCTCCGAGACCACCGAAGTACCGGAGGTGGTCGCCACGATGGGCCTGACGCCGAACCGGCACTACTGGGCACGGGTGCGCTACCTCGATACCGACGGATCGGCCGGTGAATCGTCGAGTGGTACTTCGTTCTTCTTCGCCGACATGACGCTGCCCGTGGTGCGGATCAATACTGAACATGAAGTAGCGATCGGCCGCGAGTTGTACGTCAATGCCTCGATGACTATCGACCCCAATGGGTCGGGCGATGCCGCGTACTCCGGAACCACCCAGATTCGAGGAGCGGCAACTCGACGTGGGGCGCCCCGAAGAAGCCCTACCGACTGAAGCTGTCGACGAAATCGAGCCTGATGGGGATGACCACCAACCGGGATTGGATCCTGTTGGCCAACTTCTACGACCCCAGTCACCTGCGCACCGAGTTGGCATTCGACCTGAGTCGACAGACCGACCTTTCATTCACCCCGACGTACCGCTACGTAGAAGTCATCTTGAACGGCCGCTATGACGGCCTCTACATGCTCGGCGAGCAGGTGGAGGTCGACTCCGGTCGCGTTGAACTCGACGAGATGGGTCCGACGGACAACTCCGGCGAGGCGCTGACCGGGGGCTACATGTTGGAATTCGACTTCCGCCTCGATACCGCGGTTGAGCCCGGCTTCGTGTCGGGAGAGGGCGTCAAGGTTGCGATCAAGGAGCCGGACCCACCCGCCCACGAACAGGCCGCGTACATCCGCTCCTACTTCAATGCGTTCGAGGCCGCGACCCTCAGCCCGACGTTCGCCGATCCCGTCACCGGCTTTCGCTCCTACCTCGACGTCGACGCCTTCATCGACTGGTACATCATCGCCGAGCTGACCCGACAGCAGGATGCGGCGTGGGCCAGCACGTTTTTGACCAAACCCAGGAACGGGAAGCTCACGTTCGGACCCGTCTGGGACTTCGATTTGTCCATGGGCACAAAGAACGAGCACTCGCCCGGCTGGCCAGCGACCGGTTGGTGGATCAACCTGCCGGTCTTCGGCAAGTGGATCCCGCGCCTGTTCGAGGATCCGGCGCTGCGCGCACAGACCGCCGCTCGCTTCGCCGAACTCCGGCCAGCACTCGAAACCGTCGTCGCGCAGATTCCAGAAACGGCCGAGCCGATTTCCACCGCACGCCTCATGGACGCCGGCAGATGGAAGCGCACCGTCACCTCGAACGATAAGGACGCGTTCCTCGTGAATTGGTTGACCGACAGGATCAACTGGATGAGCGGCCGACTCGGCTGAGCTACGGTCGCCGGCGTCAGCGATCGAAGACCGGATAGCCGCCGAAGCGGATGCTCGCACCGGCGAGGACGAACAGCACCGCAGCGATCGTGACGACGCGAATGTGCCAGGCCAGGGTCGGCAGGGTGTCGTCGCTGAGATTTGGGATGACCCGGAACCGGGCGTGAACGGCCAACCCGACGGTGATGGCGAGCAACGCGAGCTTGACTTGCACCGTACGTGCGACCGCGTCGCCGGCGAACCAGTTCCCCGGACCTCCGAGCAGATGCTCGGCAAGCCAGAGTCCGGTGAGAATCTGCAGCGCCAACGAGGGCAGCCCGATGCGCTCGAAGCGGCTTTCGAACTCGGTGACGATCGATGCGCGCTGCTGGCGGAGCGCATCCGGAAGGACGGCCACGGCAAGCACCAGATGCCCGCCGGCCCAGATCGTCGCACCGAGAATATGCAGACTCAACGCGATGTAGTAGCTGGCCATTTCGAGAACCCCCGATCGGCACGAATATTTCAAGCACTCACTGTATTAAATAGGGAACCGGCATGGGCGCCTTTCTTTCGACTCCGCGCGACCTCACGGCGCGCCGTCTGGGCGATACGGTCTCATCGACTGGGATGGCGGCGATGGCCGCTGGCGATAACTCGGAGGGTCGGCCATGAGGCTGAGCGTTTTGTCGTATTCGGCGACGTTGGACGGAGTTCCACTGCGGCAAGGACCGGCCCGAGAACACGCGAACTCCATTCATCTTGCGACGCTGGTTGACGCGCTGAGCACGCCCGTTGCCCGGTTCGACGACCCCGGCGCCGGGAATCCTGGTGACCCCGCCCTAGCGTTTCAGCGCCTCACGCGCTGCCCGAACGCGACAATGGAGCTGGCGGGCAAACGATCGCTTGCCGAGGCAACCCCTCGTCGTGAGGACTGGCGGCGGATCGTGGCCAACTCGGGAATCGGTGCCCTCGGCCACGGCGAGCGGATCGATCTCGCCCGCCTCGCCACCGTCGCCCACCGTCCCGATGATTCGAGGGTCACCACCGACGCTCACCGGCTCGTCGCCCTCGCCTCCACCGTCGCAACGCCTCAGACGTCGAGCCAAACCCAGGCATTGGCGGACGAGTTGGCCAGCCTCCTCGCTCCGCAGATCACGAGGGCTTCCGACATCCGAGGCAACAACCGCATCTGGTTGATGGACCTCTTGCACGCGTACGCCCAACTGACCACCACGATGCTGGAGGCCTGGTATCGATCCGAGTCGCTTCGCGGCACCGAGGGCGCGGCCCGACGGTGGCTCAAGGAGCACGACCACCTCGCCGTGGGCGAGCACCCGGTCGTCGCGGATCTGTTGCACCGGATCGACACCGGGATGTTCCGGGCAACCCCGAGCGATGAGGAGTTTCGGGCGCTGTTCGGGCTCGAAACGTCGAACACCGTCGAACTCTTCGCCGGACGACGCGATTTTCGCGGCTTCCTGCCGCTGTTGTCCCCTGATCTCCCGTCGGAATTCGAGCGTCGGGGGATTCAACCAACCGGCGTGCACTGGTGGCATGCCGAAGACGACGTGGCCGCGCTGATCGCGGTCACCGCCTTGTTGGCCAGCCGCGGCGTTACCGTGGCCTTTCCCTCGCTACAACACCAGGGCGTGGCTCGGCGAGCCTCGAGCATTCAGGGCTTCAGCGGGTTCGGCGTGGGGGCCGGGTTCTCGCCCTACACCCATGCGGTCGCAGACGCGAGCAACCTCTTTACCTCCAGCAACGACGGCGAGACCGACACGCTCGAAATCCGCATGACCGACGACGTCGCCTCGGACGCACGGTGGCAGGAACTCACCATCACGTCCGACGACGCGCCGCAGGTGCCGTTTCGCCGCATCACCGACGACACCGAATGCCTCGACCACGCGATCATCGCCCGCGTACCGGTGAACGCTCACGGCGTCGTCCGGGTGCACTGGGTGGTTGCGGGTTTCACGGCGATGGCGACTGCCGAGTCGACCGCGTGGCTCTGCCGTGAATGGCCATGGGTGCTCGATCAGTACCGCCGGTGCGGCAACACGCTCGACCGACATCAGATGGTGGTGGTCCTGGGCAAACAGGCGGTACTGGGCAAGCAGGCGGTCGATTACAACGCTCCGCTCCGACCCGACGACAGCCCGTTGCGCTGGGTGCCACGTTCGGTGATTTGGGGAGACCGCCACGAACTCGCGCCGCCGCCACCGTCGAGGTTCCGAACCAACGGGGTCCCAGGGACCGACGCGGCTCAAGTTACGCCCAGCGGCGTTCCGTTAGCCCGATAGATGTCTCGGCTCGGTGCTGATAACACCGGCGATAGCGACAAACTGCTGAGTTGATCCCGTGGTTCGGTCGTGTCGGTCGGGCCCACGCTGGAGTCCGCACCTGCAGGTGCCAGAACCGCTGGGAGGACTCCGATGACACATTTTGGCGATCGGCCGGACGCGACGATCGAACGACCGGTTCGAGCTTTCGTTCGACGAGTGGTGACACTCGCAAATCGGGTCGAGCCCGTCCCGGTCGATGGCGAGGCCGACGACGACGTCGGCGACCCCTTCGAACTCGTTGCGGCGGCAACCATCCGAGGCCAACGCCCCGGGCGCCTGGTCTATCCGCTCGTCGAACTGGGTGGTGGCGCTGACCGCCGACCGGTCGAGTTGGACTCCAGCACGCTCGATCGACTCCATTCGGCGACGCCGACCATGGCGCGAATCGCCGTCAATCGGGAACAGGCGGCCGTCGTTTGCGACATCGCCGACTTCTATACCGAAGCCACGACGACGATCGCTGCGACCCACATGTTGCAGTTGCACGCCGAGGCGCTGCGGGCCGCGGGGGCGACCCCGTGGTTCGATGAAGCCGCCACGGCGTCGTTCGCGGCGAGGGTCTCGCCGAGCGATCGTTCCCCACGGGCCCGGTCCCGTGCCCGAAGGTTGGCCAACGACGTCATCGCCGCAGCCGGTATTCCCAGCTCAGCCCGATCGCCGACCGGCGACTACGCGATCGGCTGGATGTCGGACGGTCCGGGGGCCTTCGGTTCCGAATCGGGACTCGCGCTCGCCAACGGGAACAACCTCGCTTGGGTGCGACTCGTCGAATCGGATGGAATCAGCTTCGTACGGGTCCACGGCACCTTCGGCACGATCCCAGGAGCGGCCGATTCCCGGCCGCTGCGGCGCCATATCGACCTGTTGAATTCCGAGGTTGAGGTCGTGCGTGTCGCTACCGTTCCAGCGCCACGGGGTAAGCGCCGGTATCTCATCGCCGTGTGCGACGTGCCCGTGTCGCAATTCTCCCCGCGCATGCTCGAACACATGGTGTGGGCCGTAGCGACACTGCTCGACTGGGGGGTCGACGATGCCCTCGACTCCGGACTTGTCGTACCGGACGGAGCCGGCGCGGATCCGATATCGGTCGATTTCGTGCGACCCGAACGGTGGCTGAAGCACCAGGTCGCCCCGCGTCTGGTGAAGCGATCCTCGAACGAGCGAACTGCCGATCACCGCCTCGCGATCGACGACGGCGGAGACGTCGCCGCCGCGCCGGAGGCTGTCCCGGACGCCGCGCCCCCTCGCCCACGCGGCACGTCGCTCAGCCCCAACTCGACGACGTGGCGCGAGGTGGCCGCACCTCACCTGGAGATGCTGATTCGCCGTGACGACGTTTCGCTGCTCAAGTCGAACGACGACGTCACAGCGAACGACCTCTCCGTCAACGACCTCGCGGCCGCGGCGTTGCGTCTGCTGATCGCCGGGCCCGCCGCGTTCGGACGGCTCACGTCGCTGGCCTCGCAGGCGGGACCCGAGGCCATCGTTGGCCACGTCGATGAGGTGGTGATCAGCTCGGCGATCGCCGAACAGCATCGACTCCGAGCGTTGTCCGACGCCGTCGGGGCCTGGGGCCGAGACCAACCGCATCAGGTACGCCAACAGATGGGCTCGGCGTTGCAGCCGATGTTGGGAGTTCGCCATCCCGGGTTCGAAGCAACGATCGACACTGCGCTCGGTCTGGACGATGCGGCACCGTCCGAGCGTCTCAAGACGATCGCGGTGCATCTCGGCTCGCTTGATGTCGACGACGCGAGCTATCCGCTTCAACTGGTCGATCTGGCGATCGACTCGATCTCATCCGGAACGCTGATGGCGCGCACTGCCTACTCTGCGAGCTCCGACCGCGCACCCCTGGCAGCGGTGCTGGCGACCGCGGCGGCGCTGCACCAGTGCTCGCTCGAACCCGACGTGATCCGTGCAATTCAGTACCTCGCTCAGCCGCTGCGGGCAGCGGACCTGCTGCAACTTCGAAGCGGCGACCGGATCGGGCCGATCGTGAAACGGCGAGGCCGACACGTGATGGCGCACCGCCGCGACGGCTTCACGGTATTCATCGGACCGCCGGGATGCGGCAAGTCGAGCACGCTCAACACGGTCCTGTCCGGATACACCGGCCCCGTCGTGGCGACGACAACGAAGACGGGTGAGTGGGAGCAGTCCTATGTGACCATCCGGGCCGAGCGAGGTCCGATCTGTCTCTTCGACCCGGCCAACAAGGTCGCCGATCCACACCCATCGGCCCGTCGCATCCGCTTCGACGTCGTGCAGTTGTGCACCTCCTATGCCGAGGCGAGGCGAATCGCCTGGCAAATCGCCGAAGGCACCGACCGGAACTCGTTGACGGCCGCCGACTTCTGGATCTCCTACGCCCAGAGCCTGCTCGGGCCGCTGTTGTTCGCCGCGAATCTCGACTCTGGCGGCATCGCCGATGTGCTGTCGTGGAACGTCGCCGATCGGCTCGACCGACCGATCGAAATCCTCACCGATCACGGTCACGAACCGGAGGCTGCGCAGGTGCGTGCGATCGTCGAGACCGATTCGCGAACCCGCGACAGCGTGCTGGCAACCGTCACGGCGCTCCTCGCTCCATTCTCGACCGGCGACGCGGCACGCCTGGCGACGCACGGGCACCGGTTCGATCCGTTCGCCGACTGGATCGAACCCAACGGCACGGTGCTGTTGTGCCTCGACCCCACCGACACCGCGCAGCTCGGGCTGCTGATCGAGATCTTCCTCAGCTGGCTGATCCGTGCACGAACCACACTCGCCGACAACGGCTGGAGCGGACCGTCGTGTCTGCTCGGTGGCGACGAGATCGCCCACGTGTGTGCGCTCAGCACCCTGCCGCGTCTCATCGGCGAGGGGCCGGGCCGCGGCGTGTCGGCCATCGTGTGTCTCCAGGATTTGAGTCAGGCGCACGCACGTTGGGGTGCGTCGGGAGATCTGTTTCTCACCGCAACCGGCAACCGCGTGTTGTTTCCCGGCGTCGCCAGCACGGCGCTGCTCAACTGGGTGACCCCGCTGCTGGGGCGCGGCACGTCGAGGCCTGCGGGCTTCGTCAACCGGAACCGTTCAGGTTTCGATCTCGACGACGATCACGAGCCGAGCGACGTCGAAAACGTCGGACAGGTCATTCATCCCGGCCGGAACGCAGCGGTGCTGATCACCCCCGACTCGTCGGTGTATTCCGCACAACAGGCCCGGGCCCAAGACGACCCGTTGTACTGCCAGGCCATTGCCGAATCGCAGGCCACGTTGATCTCGTGGAGCATCCTCCCGCCGGCGCCAGACGAACGCGAACCTCCTGCCGGAAGCGACACGTGATGTCAGCCCCGGCAGGAAGTTCGCCCGATGCCGACGTCGGTCGCCGGTGGTCGGTCGCCCGAGGTCAGATGCCGCTGGCCGGTTCGAGCTCTCCGAGCACGTCGTTCATCTCCTGGCGGAACCGGCGCAGTTCGTCGCGATGCACCACCGACAGCGCCGCGAGCACCCGCTCGCCCTGGTCGGTGAGTTCGAGAATGATGCGTCGCCCATCGGCGGGGTCGGTGAGACGGCGCACGAGCCCGTTCGCATCGGCCCGGGCCACGAGCTCGGTCGCCGAGTGAACCCGGATGAGCAGGCGTTCGGCGATATCGGAGATCGACGGGGGTGGGGCCTCATGGCCGCGAATGGCGAGCAGCAACTGGTGTTGTGCCGGCGAAAGCCCGAGGGTCTTCGCGGCATTGCTCGAGAACGATTCGAAGGTGCGAAGCGCATGGCGAAACCGCGCCAACGCCCGGTACTCCTCGTCGCGCAGGCCATCGTCGCGCGAGTTGCGATTGGTCATGTGTCGCCCTCCCCCGGCTTCGACGGATCGAAGCGTCGCTGCTGAGATTCAATCAGTGAAACCGGCGAGGACAACAACAGCGCCACGATCGCTGCGATCAGTACGGTCGGCAACAGCACCATGCCGGCCATCTCGGTGACCACGAGGGTCGAGCCGATGGGCGTCTTCGTGACGGCGACGTTGGCGGCCACCATCAGCGCCGCCACGAGGACCCAGGAGTTTCCGAACGGAAGGTGGCCATCGAGCGCACGTCCCAAACAGAACCCGACGAAGAACAGCGGGATGATGAACCCGCCACGCCATCCGGTGGCCATCGCAACCGCGCTCGCCACGAGCTTCGCCGCCGCCCCCACCAGTAGCGCCCCGACGGTGACGGTCGTGGCGCTGAGGTGTTGCATCTGGACCTCGCCGTTGGTGAGCGCATACGGCGACAGTGCCGCCAGCCCGGACAACACCACGGCACCCACCACGGGACGCGCTCCCGGCGCCACCCACGCCGCCAATCGCCGCATCGCCACCGTCAGGTAGGTGAACAGGTACCCGATGAGCGCTCCGACGACGCCGGCAGCGACCGCGATGGCCAGGTCGCCCGACACGAGTCGCTCGGGGCTGGGAAATGACCAGATCGGTTCGAGGCCGGCCCCCGACAACACGATCGACACGGCATAGCCCGACAACGACCCAACCGAGGCCGGCAAGAGCGCCTCGTAATACTCCAGGCCGCGACGATGCAGGATCTCGAGGGCGAATACGGCCGCACCGAGTGGAGCGCCGAACAGCACCGTGAACCCGGCCGCCATGCCGGTGATGGACAACACGCGCAACGGCTCCCGATCGAGCCCCGCCCGGCCACCCATCCAGGACGCCATCGTTCCGGTCGCGGTGACCAGTGGTGCTTCTGGGCCAAGCGGACCGCCTGCTCCGACGCAGATCAACGACACGGGGATGAGCGATCGGAGGCTTCGCACTCCTTCGGCGCCTCCCGAAACGTGGATGTTGTCGACCAGTAGTTCGACGTCGCTCGGCGGACCGAGCAGCCGAATCAACCCCGTCACCACCACGCCGACGACGATCATCACGCCCAGGTGCCCGGCCGCGCTCCAGTGCTCGGGCAACAGCCGTTCGGAGACCAGCTCGAGCACGAAGAGGTAGGCGGCTCCGATGAGTCCACCAACGAGGCCTGCCGCCACGACGAGCCCGGCGAGTCGTCGACGGGTGAAGACCCCGAGGATGACCTCGCGGGCCGGATGACTGAATCGTACGGTACTTAGCACGGGATTAGATCGTATCACGATGTATTAGTTGGAGCGAACTCCGATGGGGACCAGATCGCTCCCCCAACTCCTCACAGGCGGCGATGCGGCACGGTGAGGGAACCGTCACGCCGGGAGAACGGTTGCGAAACATCGCCTCCGTACGGTCATCGCATGGCTTCGATCAACATCCCCGCAGCAAAGCGTGCCGGCCTTCCGGTCGACCTCGAACGCCTTCGGGCCGAGGGCGATTCGTGGCTCACCGCAGAGGACCGCTTCGCCCTCAAGACCTACGGGGCGTGCACCCAGCTTCAAGACGGCGTGTTCATGGTGCGGGTCCGCATCGCCGGCGGGGTACTGCCGACCACCCATGCCCGGGCGCTGGCTCGCATCGCGAACCGTCACGCCGAGGACTGGTTGCACCTCACGACCCGCCAGAGTTGCGAACTGCACTGGGTCGAGGACCGACGGGTGCCCGACGTCCTGGACGAACTCGCCCGCGCCGGACTCTCCACCCGCTCCGCTTGCGGCCACACCGTGCGCAACGTCATGTGTTCAGAAGACGCTGGGGTCGGCCTCGACGAACCCTTCGACTGCTTCCCCGATGCCCGGTTGATCTCCGACACCCTCGTCGCACGCTCGGCGACCCTGAACGTGACCCTCCCGGGGCGCATCAACATCTCCCTAGGCGGCTCGCCACGATGCCGCCACGATGCGCTCGTCAACGACGTCGGTCTCGTGTCGATCGTGCGCGACGGCGAGGCGGGATACGAAATCTGGGCGGGCGGCAGCCTCGGCAAGGCCCCGAGTCTCGGCGTGATGTTGGCGCCCTTCGTGCCTCGACGACAGCTTCCGGCAGCCATCGATGCGATCGTCGATCTCTACGTTGCCCACGGCGACTTCGACACCCCGGCCAAAGGGCGGATGAAGTTCGTGGTCGAACGCCTCGGAGTCGATGGATTCCGCGGCGCCTACCTCGAAGCGTTCCGTGAAGCACAGCTGCGACCACAACCCACGGTCCCACCCGTCGAAGTGCTTTCCGACGAGGCCACGACCGTGATTCTGGCCGAGACGCCTCCCGGAGGTTGGAGCATCGGCGTACGCCCTCAGCGCAGCGCAGGGCTGGCCACCGTCACCATCGACTTGCCCCTCGGCGACACGAACTCCTCGGAGTTTCGACTGCTCTGCGACCTCGCCGACACCTACGCGGATGGCCACCTCACCTTCACCCGAGACCAGAACATCGCACTTCGAAACGTGAGCCTGGCGGGAGTCGCCGCCATCCGAAACGCCATCGCCCAGCGCGGCCTGTTCCTGCTCGGCGAGGCGCCGAATGCCCAAATCCGCGCCTGCACCGGGGCGACTGTGTGCGCACTGGGCATCACCGACTCCCCCGGGTTGGGCAAGCTGCTGTCGACCAGCGCATCGTTGCGCCGCAATTCAGCACTCTCGGTGTTTATTTCCGGCTGCCCGAACTCCTGTGCCCAACACCAGGTGAGCGACATCGGACTCGCCGGATCGAAAGTGCGTGTGAACGGGCGCACCAGCGACGGCTACCAGGTATTTGTCGGAGCGGTGCTCGACGACCATCTCATCGGTGAAGTGGTCGGGCGCGTGGCCGAACGCGACCTCCCCACCGCACTCGACGCCATCGTCGGAACCTGGGAGGCCCTGCGCCACCCGAACGAATCGCTCGGTCGCACCGTACGTCGCCTGGGCCTCGATGCCTTCTCACTTCAAATCGCCGCCGTGCTCGAGGACCGATGGGCACCCGGGCCTGAGGAGGTGAACACCGCAACGATCGAACCCGACCTCACCACCACTGCGGTCAGTCTCCCCTGAGCGCCGCCGCGAGCCCGACGACCCCACCCCAGCCTCCAGTACCTTCAACCCTCACCCACCTTCGAATCGTTCAACCCCCCGGACAGGAAGCCCCAGGAGCGATCATGCCCAACGCCATCCCCCAGGCCATCGATGACCACACCGCTGCCGCGATCACCAAAGCCACCGCGGCACGTCAGTGGCCTCGCTACCTTCTCTCCTCCGTTTTCGCCGGAGCCTTCGTCGGGTTCGCCGTCGTGTTGATGGTCGCGGTGAGCGCCCCGCTCGTGGCCGAGGGTTCGGGCATCGCCAAGCTCGTGCAGGGTTCGGTCTTTGGCGTCGCGCTCGTTCTCGTCGTGTTCGCCGGCGCGGAACTCTTCACGGGAAATGCCATGGTGATGTTGCAGGGATGGTGGCGACGACTCGTCGGTCCCGCCGATGTCGCACGGGTGTGGGGGCTGTCGCTCGTGGGGAACCTGATCGGATCGATCGCCCTCGCCGCGGCCGTGCACGGCGGCGGCACCCTCACCGGACCGGGCGCGAACCTCATCGCCGCGGTCACGGCCGCCAAAGACTCGGCGAGCGGGCCCCCGTTGTTCTGGCGGGCGGTGTTGTGCAACGCGCTGGTCTGCCTCGCTTTGTGGATGGCGACTCGGGCCACCACCGACGGCGCGAAGATCGCCTGTTTGTGGTTCGCCCTGCTGGCCTTCATCGGTTCCGGGTTCGAGCACTCGATCGCCAACATGACGATCTTCGGCCTCGGGGTGTTCGAGGGATCGACCTCGTGGGGTGCGCTGGTCCGCAACCTTGCGTGGACCGTTCCCGGCAACGTCGTCGGCGGCGGCCTGGTGATCGGGCTCGGCTATGCGTGGCTCGCCGGATCCCGGGTGCCAGCCCCTGCCACCGCCGAGAGCGCGTCGGTGACGACCGATCTCGTTGCAGGCGCCGAACGGGCCGACGACCTCATCGGCGCCGCACAGGTTCCCGCCGTCGGCTGAACGGTCACAGGTTCTCGCTCGACGCTGCCAACGACGTCAGGGTCGAGCGATACCCCCGACGCGGCACCGACACGATGCCCGATCGCAACACACCCAGCTTGCTGCGAAGCCGCCCGATGGCGGCTTCCACCGCGTGCGGGTCGACCCCGTCGCCGGCGAGTTCCTCCTTCGTCAACACGCCGGGTGCGGCGCTCAACAGTCGCATGAGGAGTTGACGCTCGCGTGGGGTGAGAAGGCGGACCGCACCGGAACTCTCGACGAGTGCGTTGCCCCGCAACTCGACGCTGTCCTCGCCCACCGACAACCGCACGGCGGTGCCCGACACCTCGGTGATCAGCGCCTGCACCATCGCCCCCAGTCGGGCGCGACGAGGTTCGACCACGCGGGTCACCCCAGCGTCGCGCAGCGCCTGCGCAGTGACCGGGCCGACGGCGACGGCGCGGGCTCGACGGCCGAGTGCCGCCACGAACTCACCCGGATCGGTTGCGAGCCGGAGGGTGGATTGAACCGCATAGCTGCAGGTGAACGTGACGGCGTCGACGCGGTCGTCGAGCACCGCGTCGATCAGGCGCAATGCCGGCGCGGGGTCGTGGGGCGGCGTCCATTGATAGACGGGAATGTCGACGACGTTCGCGCCCGCCTTCGTCAGTTCGTCGGCCAACAGCGGCTCGCCACCGTCGCGTTGCACCACGATGTTGCGGTCGGCCACACCGAGGCCGAGCAGGTGTTCGAGTACCTCGGCGCCGGTCTCCGAAGCAGCGTGCCAGTCGACTTCGATGCCGCATCCGAGCGCGGCCGAGCGCGCCTTGGGCCCGCGTGCGATCACGGTTGCGTCGCCGCACCACGCGAGCAACGCCTCGTCGAGTCGGGCACTTTCGCACGCAGCGAACCACGATCGCGTCCCCAAACCGGTCGTGAGCACCAACAGGTCGGGACGTCGATCGAGCGCAGCTCGCGTCGCAGCGACCGTGGCGTCGACGTCATCGAGCAGGCTTGTGTGCATCACCGGGCCGTGCAGCACCGTGGCACCGCGCCGAGCCAGCATCTCGTGTTGTTCCTCCCATCGCCGGTGCCCGGTGATGGCGACCACGAAACCGGTGAGCGGATCGACCATGCCGGGACGCTAACCGGGCAATGTTTCGGCACGGTTTCCCGGCCGACTCCAGCGACAGGTTCTGCTACCGGGCCCGTCGCTCGATCACCCGCCGCTGAGCCGGGGTCTGAGGCGCCTCACGGTGAGCCTTTCGTGTCACCGACCGTTGAGCCCTGATGAAGTCGAGCGCTTCCGTCGGCGACATCCCGCCGTCGACGAGCAGGCAACCGGCGACGGTCGCCGTTCGTCCGATCCCGCCCCAGCAGTGGACATACACCACACCCCGCTCGGACTCCGCGCGAATGGTCTCGATGATCTCGTCGTAGCCCTCGGCCGGGCGAACCCCCATGTCGGGGATCCCGTGCGACACGACCCGGAGGTCGAGGTTTCGGCGGGATCCGGCCAGCGCGACGTAGTGGTCGTAGGGCGCAAGGGGGTCGTGTTCGTTCGTCAGGTTCACGAACGTTCGAACACCGTTGTCGACCAACAGGTTGACCTTTGCGTCGGCCTTTCCGGCAGAGGGGTCGCCCGGGTATTCGCCCGCCAGAACCCGTCCGGGCTCGATCCAGTAGCCGTGGACGAACTGATCAAACGGCCATGGTTGTGCGGCGGTGGCGCCGACGGCCTGATCGTGAAGTCGAGCGGCCACGGCACGAATTCGGTCGCGTTGGGCCAGCTTCGCCAACCACTGCGTCGGCATCTCCGCCTCGCCCCAGATAGCGCCGGCAAGCTGTCCGGCGATTGCCGCGGTCGTATCGGCGTCGTCACCCAGGTTGGCCGCTCGCAGCACCGCGTCGGCGAAGCTGTTCGCCCCACCAACCGCCCATAACGCCGCTTCGAGTGCGTCGACCACGAACCCGGTGCCGCGAATCTCCGAATCGGATTTCGTCCTCCACGACCCGCGAACGACCGCCTCGATCTGGGGGTCGAGTTCGCCCCATTGCCAGAACTCAGGCGACAACACCTCGTCTGGGGCGGCGCCACCGATGAGCGCGGCGGTCATCGCTCCGTAGACCCGACACGCATCCACCGGTCGGCGCGCAGGGTGGGTCGTCCGGCTGGACTCGGCCGACTTCTCCGCCGCGAGTCCGACGTCTTGGTGCCAACGGATCGGCACCGGGGCCAGCCGCATGAGCGACCCGTTCGCCGCCGCCTCCTCATCGATGACGGCGTCGACGACCGACCCGTCGCGAGCGAAGCGGGCGAGCGCTGCGGAGGTGGCATTGCCGATATCGAAACAGCGGTCTTTGACCGACCAGTAACCCTCATCGCGCCACAACAGGTAGCGGCGCAATTGATCGGCGAGGTCGAGCTCGCCGGTATCGAGGATCGACTCGCCGAGACACATCGCCATCGTCGTGTCGTCAGTCCATTCCCCTGGCTTCAGTCCGAACGGTCCACCTCCGATGAGGTCGTCGATCGGTTCGAACGTCCCGGGAGAACGAAACTCCAACGTCGTTCCCACGGCGTCGCCGAGCGCCAATCCCAGCAGCGCACCTGTTGATCGTTCCCGCGAAGTCATCATCGCCCGATCGTGCCAGAGCCCCTGCCGCCTGTGCCGAGCAATTTCCGCCAGGACTCCGGACTGCGCCGGGGCGGTCGGGCCCGAACTTTGTGCAGAAAGCTCGCGACGGCGGGACGGGAGGTTTGAGCCAGCCAGCAGCTCGGAGGTTGAACCGCCGACTGCGACTCAGTTAAACCGATGGGGTCGCGTCGCTTGCCGGCGGGCCCGACCAAGGAGCTGCACATGACGAACCGTCGAGTCGAGCAGACCCATCCGCAGAGCGGCTTGAAGCTTCTCGCCCTGCCTGCTGCACTGTGGCGCACCGGCGCCTACTTCGCCCCCTCCCACTATCTGCGCCGCCAATCCTGGCACAACCGCGCGAGCCTGCCGGCACCGTCGCCGTCGCTCGGTGGAGTGGCAGCGGTGCTCGCGGATGAGCTGGTCCTCGCCGGTTTCAAACTCACTCGCAACCCCCCGACGGTCGACGCGTGGGAGCGGATTTCCGCAGAGGTTGCCGACGCGCTGATCTCGTTCGAACACGAGGGATGGCTAGAGAACCCTGCGTCCTACCACCGTGCGCCGGTGGTCCCGAACGACGCCACCGTGACGCCGGTGCAACGCTGGGAATCGCTGGGAATGCGTTGGCAGCAGCTTCGCTGGACCAGTGGCTGGGAACCCGTGGTCGGCCAGCCGGGTGCGCAACGTTGGAGTTCGTACGAGCGAAATCACCGGGCGTCGGCGTGGATGCTCCGCTACCCCGACGACAAGCCACGCCATTGGGCGGTGCTCGTCCACGGCACCGAACAGGGACGTCTGCTCGTCGACCAGATCGTGTTTCGAGCCCGCCGCCTGCACTACGAACTCGGCTGCAACGTCCTCATGCCGCTGTTGCCGCTCCATGCCTCGCGTCGCGCGCCCGACGCGCTCGGAACGGGATTTCCCACCCTCGACGTCATGGACAACATCCATGGCCTCGCCCAGTCGGCCTACGACGTTCGCTGTGCCTTGGCGTGGGTCGCCGAACAGGAACCCAGCAGCGTCTCACTCACGGGCCTGTCGCTCGGGGGCTACACCGCCGCTCTTGTCGCCGGCCTGGAAGAACCCCTCGGCGCAGTCGTCGGCCTCGTTCCGGCGGTCGATTTTCCCGAGGTGTTCCGCCGCCAGACCCCGCATCTGATGCGCTACAGCGAGGCGTTCGCAGCGTTGCACGAGGCCTCGCGGCGGCTCCACTCGGTCGTGTCGCCGTTGTCGTTCACCCCGCAGACTCCAAGCGAGCGTCTCTACGTGCTCGCCGGCATCCACGATCGCCTCCTCGACCCGCTCAACCAGGCGGCGTCACTCGCCGAGCACTGGGGAACCGACAACGTCGTGTGGCTTGACCGCGGCCACGTCTCACACATGACCTCACCGGAACTCGGTTCCATCATCGAGTCCGCGGTCACCTCCGTACCCGTGCCGGCCGCCTGAACGACCACTGCCGATCGGGGCCGCCTCGCTTCAGCCAGGAGTCGACGCGGTCTTCTTCGCTGGGGCCTTTGGGGCAGCAGACTTCTTGGCTGGCACCTTCTTGGCCGGCACCTTCTTGGCCGCGACCTTCGGTGCCGGCGTCTTTTTGGCTGGCGCCTTCTTGGCTGGCGCCTTTTTGGCCGCGGCCTTCGGTGCCGGCGCCTGTTTCGTCGTCGACGTGCTGCGCTTGCGCGGTGCCGCCGCTTCGAGTTCGTCCAACGCCGCCGGCACGGCCTCGGCCATCGTCCGAAGGTGAGGTACGACATCTGGACAACTCATGAAGCCGAAATCGATGCTGCCCATAATCGACAGCGCCGTCACGTTCAGGCTCATCCCCATCAGCAGCGGGCCCATCGGATAGAGCGCCTCGAGTCGGCCACCCGCGAGGTACAGCGGAATCGGTGGTCCCGGGACGTTCGAGACGACGACCGACGCGGCGGGAGGTGTATGCGATGCGAGCCCCACACTGGTGTACATCCGGGCTGCCAACGCGATCAGGCCCGGAGGGGTGGTTTCGGTCAGGCCCATGATCTGATGCGCTGCGAGCGCCTTTTGCATCTCCTTGGCCGACATCGTCGACTGGTGGATCCGACCGAGCCGCTCCGCCGGATCCTCGATGTCGGTCGCGAGGCTGGCGAACATGTTGCCGACGTGGTTGCCGACAGGGCCATCCTTGGAATCGGCCCTCAGCGAAACCGGACAGGATGCGATCAGTGAGGAACCGGGCAGCTCTCCCCGCTCGATGAGGTAGCTGCGCATCGCCCCCGACACCAACGCCAGCACCACGTCGTTCACCTTGACCCCGTAGGCGTCCTTCACCGCCCGCACACGCTCGAACTCAACTCGGGTCGCCGCGAACTCACGACGTGGGGTCGGGTCGCTGTTGAAAACCGAGCGCGGTGCGGTCAGCGGCAGGCTGACCGGGTTCTCACCGCGCAGAACCGGAACCGCGGACGCGAACTGCAAAGCGGTCTGTTGGGCGAAGCGCAGTGTCCGAAACGGAGTGCGGACCACCGAGTTGGCGACTCCCCGCACGAGCATCTCCATCGGACCCGGCACCCGCTCGGCCTCGATCTCGTCGTGCACCTCGACCGGGGAAACACGCGGCGTCGGCTCGAGGTCCAACAACACGTCGGCGAGACCGGCCCCGGACACCCCGTCGATGATCGCGTGGTGCATCTTGTGCAGGATCGCGACGCGCCCGCCTTCGAGCCCCTCGATGCACCACGCCTCCCACAACGGCCGGGTGCGATCGAGCTTGTAGGAGATGATTCGCCCGACCGTCGCGTTGAGTTCGCGCTCTCCTCCGGGGCTCGGCAACGCCACGCGGCGGATGTGATAGTCGGGGTCGATGTCGTGGGCTTCCACCCAGCTCGGACGGTCGAGACCGAACGGTACATTGACGTACCTCCAGCGCAACTGGGGCACCTCGGGCAGTCGTGAGATCAGCAGCTCCCGGAACCGTTCGAAGGTCCAGCCGTCAGGAGCGCTCGCCGCGTCGACGATCATCAGGCCGTTCACGTGGAAATGCCAGTTGGAGGTTTCGCCGTACAGGAATGCCGCGTCCTGGCCGCTCATCTTGCGCATCCGCCTTCTATAACGCGTCTTGGCGCTCGGCGCTACTGACTCTGGTCACCAAAGCCGCGGGCTCGTCGGACCGTAGGTAGCGGACGCTCAGAGGTAGCCCTCGTCTTTGAACCAGGTGACCGATCGTTGAATGGCCTCGGCGGCGGGACGGGCGGTGAAGTCGAGCTCCCGTTGAGCCTTGTCACTGTTGTACCACTCGCCGAGCCGGCCGATCTTCACCTCCGACACCGTGGCCGTCGGGTGCCGCTTCGTGAACCGCGACACCGCTTCGAACCCGTGGGCCAACGCTACGGCAGTCCGGTAGGGAAGCCGCACCCGAGGGGGTCGGCGCCCGGCCGCCTCGGCGATCAACCCGAAGTACTCCTTGACGGTGAGGTTGGTGCCTCCAAGCAGGTACCGCTCGCCGACCCGGCCCCGTTCGGCGGCCAGGAGATGTCCCGCCGCCACGTCGTCGACGTCCACCACGTTCACCCAGCCCTGCGTGTAGACGGGGAGCTTTCCGCCGGCCACCTCCAACACGAGCTGTCCCGACGAGGTCGGCCGCCGGTCGCCAGGGCCGACGACGAGGGTCGGGTTGACGATCACCACCGGAAGCCCTCGCGCTGCGAAGCGGGTCGCTTCGACCTCGCCGAGGTACTTCGAGATCGAATAGTGGTCGCCGGTGTCCCAGTAGTTGAACACGACCTCCTCATCGACCGGGTTCGGCCCGTAGGCCCCGATGGCGTTGTTGGTGCTCGTGTAGACGATCTTCGACACATCGGCTTCCAGCGCAGCTTGCAGCGCGTGACGGGTGCCGGTGACGTTCACCTCGTAGAAGGCGTCGACGTCGCGCGCCCAATGCGAGAACAATGCGGCGGTCAGGAAGAGCCGATCGCATCCGCGAAGCGCCGCCCGAAGCGAATCGATGTCGCGAAGATCGGCACCGACGCGCTCCACGTCGAGGTCGTCCAACCCCCGGGTGTCGCTGTTGGGACGCACCGCGATACGGACCTCGCCACCTTCGTCGACGAGATGCCGGGTGATGGCAGAACCGATGAATCCGGTCGCCCCGATCACGAGTGTCTTCATCTCCCTGCACCTCCGTCACGATCCGACCTGGTCCGAACACCCGAACGTATACGGCCCACGCGCAGTGCCCGCCACCGTCGAACTCGACGGCCGACGACACCGGTCAGTCGTCGCCTCGCCGCAATGCCGCCCGAAGGCGCTCGCGGTTGACGGTCGCAACCGCGGTCATCGGGATCGACGCCGGGCACACCTCGGCACATTCGCCGTGGGTGGAGCACGGACCGAACTCGGAATCGAGCCGGTCGACGATTCGGCGGGCCCGTCGGCCACGTTCGGCCCGTCCCCGAGACACGAGGGCAAGGTGGGCGAGCTTGGCGCCCGCGAACAAATGGGCGGAACCGTTCGGACATGCGGCAACGCACGCCCCGCATCCGATACACGCCGCCATGTCGAGCGCCTCCTCGGCGATGAGGTGAGGCGTGGGGGCACCGTCCGCGTCGGCTGCGGTGCCCGCGTCGACGCTCACGAAGCCGCCCGCCTCGATGAGCCGGTCCAGCGCCGATCGGTCGACGGCGAGGTCGCGCACGACAGGAAAGGCCCCGGTGCGGAACGGTTCGAGGGTCACGGTCGCACCGTCGGTGAAGCTGCGCAGATGCTGGTGGCAACTCGCCACGTTCGGGACCGGGCCGTGGGCGCGGCCATCCACCGTGATCCCACACGCCCCGCAGATACCCTCACGGCAGTCGGAATCGAAGGCGATCGGGGCCGTCCCCTGGGTAACGAGACGTTCGTTGAGGTGGTCGAGAAGTTCGAGCAGGCTCATGTCGGGCGACGCATCGTCGACCTCGTAGACGGTGAACTCGCCGGGGCTGTGTGCGTCGTGCTGACGCCAGACGCGCAGGTTCAGTCTCACGCGTAACTCCTCGTCTGCACACCGACGTGTTCGAACCGAAGGGGTTCGCGGTGCCGAATCGGCCGATCCGCGTACTCCCAGGCCGACACGAACGCATAGTCCTCGTCGTTTCGAACGGCTTCACCATCGGCGCTCTGGTGTTCGGTGCGGAAATGCGCGCCACAGGACTCGTCGCGATCGAGCGCGTCGATGCACATCAGCTCGGCGAGCTCGAGGTAATCGGCGACTCTGCCGGCGCGTTCGAGTTCCTGATTGAACTCCGCCGCACCGCCGACGACCGCGAGGTCTCGCCAGAACTCCGCCCGAAGGGCACGAATGGCTTCGATGCCGACGACGAGCGACTCCGCGCTTCGGGTGACGCCGCAGTGCCGGTAGAGAAGTTCGCCGAGTTGACGGTGAAACACCGATGCCGGCCGGGTGCCGCCGATACGGCAGAGCCGCTCGATACCGGCTTCGACCTCGGCGATCGCGGCGCTCGCACTCGGGCCGGCAGGATCCAGCGGCGCGGTGCCGAGGAGCCCGGCGAGGTAGTCCGGAACCGAGTACGGAAGGGTGAACCAGCCGTCCACCGAGGCGGACAGCAGCGAGTTGGCGCCGAGCCGATTCGCGCCGTGGTAGTTGTTCGCTGCTTCTCCTCCGACGAACAGCCCCGGCACCGAGGTGCGTTGGTCGTAGTCGCACCACAACCCTCCCATCGTGAAGTGAGCACCGGGTGCGATCCGCATCGGTACGACAAACGGGTCCTCCCCGGTCGCCTCGCGATAGAGCTGAAACAGATTGCCGTAACGCTCCGCGATGACGTCGCGACCGAGGCGTTCGAGCGAGTCGCGAAAGTCGAGATACACGCTGTTGCGCAGCGGGCCGACGCCATGTCCGGCATCGATCTGCTCTCGTGCCGACCGCGACGAGATATCGCGCGGCGCGAGGTTTCCGTAGCTCGGGTATTTACGTTCGAGGTAGTAGTCACGTTCGGACTCGGGAATCTCGTTGGCCGGCCGGTCGTCGCCGGCCCGAAGCGGAACCCACACGCGACCGTCGTTTCGTAGCGACTCGCTCATCAGCGTGGTCTTCGCCTGCCACGGGGCGTTCACGGGCAGCGCCGTGGGGTGGAACTGAACGAAACTCGGCGACGCGAAGTAGGCGCCGCGCCGGTGTGCCCGCCATGCCGCGGTGGCGTTGGAACTCTTTGCGAGCGTCGACTGGAAGAACACGTTGCCGTAGCCGCCGGTGCACAGAATCACCGCGTGTCCCGTGATCGCCTTGAGTTCACCCGTCACGAGGTCGCGGGCGACGACGCCCTGCGCACGGCCGTCCTCCACGATCAGGTCGAGCATCTCGTGGCGGGTCGACAGCTTCACCGTCCCGGCCGCGACCTGGCGCAGCAGCGCCTGGGTTACGGCGACCTGCAGCTGTTGGCCGGTCTGGCCGCGCGTGTAATAGGTGCGGCTGACCTGCACTCCCCCGAACGAGCGCGTTCGAAGCGCCCCGCCGTACTCGCGGGCGAACGGGGCCCCGATGGCATCGAGATGGTCGATCACCCGCAACGATTCCTCGGCGAGCCGGTAGCAGTCGGCTTCGCGTCCACGAAAGTCGCCGCCTTTGACCGTATCGATCACCATTCGGGCGACCGAGTCGTTGTCGACCTTGCGTGAACGTGCAGCGTTGATGCCACCCTGCGCCGCGACCGAGTGCGCCCGCCGAGGAGCGTCGTGATAGGTGAGACACTCCACCTGATAGCCGAGCTCGCCAAGCGCGGCTGCCGCGGCGCCGCCCGCGAGGCCGGTGCCGACGACCACCACTCGGAAGCGTCGACGGTTGAGCGGGCCGACGAGACGGTACGAGAGTTTGCGTTCGGCCCACAGCGCAGCAGGATCGGCCCCGGTAGGAGCGTTGCCGTCGATGTCGGCGCCGACATCACACAAGTCGTCCAGCGTCAGCGGCTCGCCCATGTCAGCTCACCCACCCCGCCTGGACCGCAAGCGGGATCGAGACGTTGCCGACCACCACCGCAGCGGCCACAACGCTGAGCACGATCAACGCAGTTCGCCGAGCCCGGGCACCGGTCACGCCAAGATCGTGGATGACCGACCACGACCCGTGCGAAAGATGCGCTCCCAGCACCAACATGGCCAAGACGTACAGCGCCGCGGCCGCTGGCCGTTGGAAGCTTCCGACGAGGTTCTCGTAGGCGAAGTAGGCGGTGGCGCCATCGACGGTGGCGGGGTGGCGAAATCCGTCGGCCGCGGTCACCCCCAACGTGAGATCGAGAAGATGGAACCCGACGAACGCGGCGATGACCACCCCGCTCACGGCCATCGTTCGGGAGGTGAACGACCGCCACCAGCTCACCTGATGGCCACGAGTCGTCCGGTTGCGGCCGGCGGCGCGCGCCCGCGAGGTGAGCACCGCAGCGCTGGCCATGTGGGTGACCACGCAGACCGTGAGCAGCACTCGCACGATCCAGAGGAACCACCCGTGCGGCATGAGCGGCACCCCGAACTCGCGCAGGAAGGCGGCGTAGTGGTTGAGTTCGTCGCGACCCAGAAAGACCTTGAGGTTGCCCACCATGTGCACGAACACGAAGGCCACGAGCACGGATCCCGACACCGCCATCGCGACCTTCAAGCTGGCACTCGTCACGCTGGGATTTGTCGCCGACCGACGGGCGACCCCCGTTGGGTGGCGGGTCATCATGGAACCCATGATGACCCGAGGGTGCGTTGCGGTGCAGGGTCTTTGGGCCCGATCGCGCTCAGCGCACCCGACCGGGCAAGCCGACCGACCTCAACCGAGGACCTGGTGGCAACCGCCGATGAGGCAACGACGCTTCACGCGACGCCGGCCGAGATCAGCGACGCGGTGAGCGCCAACCGCTGCATCATGCCGAGCGCGACGACCTCGCTGCCGACAGCGTCTTCTTGAACACCAACAGGGGGAACACGAGCCGTCCTACAAACGAGATGAGCCACACGACGATGGTGGCAAGCACCCAGGTGACGAGACCGTTGATGGAGAGGCTGTCGCTGATGATCGCGGTGACGATGAGGCTGACGAGCACCGTCAAGAGCGCGGTGCTGCCGAGCAACGCAGGAGCTCGCTTCATCGCGGCCTGACGCAGGAGCGGTTCGGTCAGCACCGACACGCCGGTGAAGATGAGCGCAGCGATGACGAATCCCAACGTCCCGAGACGGACATCGTCAAGAATCAGCGCCGCCACGATCAGACCGACGGCGTTGGATAAGAAGGCGACGACAGCAGTCGCAAGGAGTCGGACCATGGCGGGCCTCTTTCATACGTCGGGCGGTTCGCCGAACGATACCGCTGTTGTCAGCCGAGGATCTTGGCTTTCTTCGCAGCAAACTCGGCCTCGTCGATGATGCCCGCGTCGCGAAGTTCGCCGAGCTGGCGCAACAAATCGACCTGCTGTTGCAGATCGACCGCCGGCGGTGCAGGTGCCGGCGGCGCAGGTGCCACATGAGGGGCGGGCATCGGTGGAGCAGCTGGCGGCTGAGGGGGCTGGGCCGCCCATCGCTCCTGCTGGCGGCGTTGAACCCGTCCGTGAACGCTGCTGGCGACCGCAACCCGCGTGGCGGTTTTGATCAGCCCCATCAGTCGCTCCCTTCGCGTCGTTCCGCGGCGTCGAGTGCGTCGACGAGATCCCGGGACGGAAGGCCGTCATCCGCGATGAGATGCGCGCCGTTACCAACCCATTCATCGATCAATCCGAGCATCCAGCTCTGCTCGATCAGCACGACGAGCCCCAGTTCTCCCTCTTCCAAGTCGGCGGCGAGATGATCGAGATCGTCGCGGTCGAGCAGGTGGGAACTCGCCCCCGCCCAGAAGTCGGCATCGAAGCCGTCGACCGGCGGTAGATCGGTCGACTTGGCGAGGTAGGCCACTCCCTCGTCACGTAGAACGAACTCGAGGTCGAGGATCCGAATCGTTCCGGCGTCGACAAGGGCAGCCAACCGATCGAAACCGACCGGATCGGGTTTGCCGTCCGGAAAGCCGATTATGAGGATGTCGAGGGGTCCCAAGCCTCCATCCAAAGCGCTGTCAACTGTCATCGCGACCCTTTCCAAGCGACCTAAACGCTCCTCAGGGAGCGGTGTGGAATGGACTACCACCGACCGGCGACCCCCTGTGGACGCTCGCGGGTGGTCTTCGATTCCACCCGGGTGGTTTTCCGGATCCTCCAGACCGTCCCGTTCCGGACGTCGCAGGGGTCCTAACGCGCGGTGTCGAAAAGCCCGAGGGTCCTCGCGCGTTCGACCGCCTCGCTCCGACTGTGAACGTGCAGCTTTCGATAGATGCGGCTGATGTACCACTTCACCGTGTGACCGGACAGGTACACCTGCGCACCGACCTCGTTGATCGACAGCGGCCCATCGAGAAATCTCAGGATCTGCAGTTCGCGCTCCGACAGTGCCACGTCGGGAACGACAGCGACTCCTGCGGTGTCGTGCGTGAGCACCCGTTCGAGATACCCCTCGTCCCTCGTCGATTCGATCAGGTCGAGAACCGCTCCCGGATAGTTGCGCAACAAACCGTACAACCCGTGCGACCGGCCCAACTCCGCTGCGTCCCGGATCAGTTCGGCGCGCAGCACCGGGTCGGTGGTGAGCGACGCGTCGACAAGGAGTCGATCGACGCCGGCCGCAGGCGTTTGGGGCGGGGCAATGGCGGAAACGAGCCCCGCGGTGTGGGCGACGCCGTGCACGGCGACGGAGGCCTCGACCCATTGGCACAGCGCCATCTCGCTGGGGGCTGTGACGGCCAGGAGCGAGGCGGCAGTCCTGTGGTCGCCGCTGCGCTGAGCACCGACCGCCTGCCATGCGGCGATGATCCGGTCGGCTAGCGGAACGGGGACCACAACCTCGGGTTCCGACTCCAGGAGCGGACGTCCGAGGTGACCGCACATCGCAGCGACGGCGCGGGTCGTGCGCAGGAGGCCCCAGGCCTTGACGCGAAGCGCCAATTCCGCCGCGCTGGCGAGATCGTGCCAGGTGTCGACAGACGTACCGGAACGCGACACGATGAGTGCCCGCGCGAGATGGGCAGGCGCGAGCCCGGCGTTTCCCAACCACCCTCCATCGCGAGCCAATGAAAAGGCCATCGTGCACGCCGTGGCGGCATCGGCCAACTCCCCAGCGAGGGCCGCGACCCAGGCCCTGGTGGCCCACGCGCTCACCGACGACGCGACGGGATCCGATGCGGTCACGGAGTCGAGGAAGCGAAGCTGTTCGTTGGCCTGCCCGACGTCATCGACCAACGCCAGGGCGCGGGCACGCGACACCGGCAGGATCGAGCGTCCGGCGGTGATGGCCTCGAATCCAGGAATGCTGAGCAACTCCCGGTGCGCCTCGCCGTCGAAGAACCGCGCCACCTCGTCGAGGTGGTCGAGCGCATGGCTCGGAGGCGTCGACCACCAGGTGCCGTGGGCGAGCAACGCTGCCACGGTGGCCGCGACTTCGGGGCCGCCATGAGCGGTCGCCTCGTCGAAGTAGAGCTTGGCGGTCGCGGTATGGCCCGCCACGAGGAGCACCGCGCCGGTGCCGAGCTGAAGGACGGGGTCCGACGCGACGGTGTCGGGCGGCATCTCCGCGGCCGCGTCGGCAAGAACGTCGAACTGGTCGGGGTCCAACATCTCCCGCCAGTGGGCGACCAGTAGGTCCAACCCGAGGTCCCATGCCTCGGCCTGAATGAGGTGCCGCAACCGGGCCGCTACGTGTCGGCGTTGCATGCCGAGCGCTTCGGCAGCGGTGAGGTGAAGTCCGCAAACCGACTCCGGGCGTTCGATGAGCAGCTCGTGCATCAGCGCCGCGCGGACATCGCCGCGCCATCCCAATTGTCCGGGCGACACCGACTCGAACAGCTGCGTACGATCGGCGATATCCCACAACACCTTGAGCCCGCGGCGGTCGCCGAGTACTCGGCCCACCACCTCTCCGTCCAGGTGGTCGAGGACGGCGAGCGTCCTCAGCAGGTCGCGTTCGTCGTCGTCGAGCACGCCGAGCACCTCCTCGGCCACGTAGGACACGTGCTGTGGATGCATCACCCGCAGCGCCGCCTCGAAGGGCATCTCGTTCATGCGTTGGGCGAGCAGGGCGACAGCGGAGGGCCAACCGTGTGTCGCTCCCATGATCCGATCGATCTCGACGACGTCGACCTCGAACAGGCCGGAGAGGGTCGCGTGGTCGAATGCCAGCCCGGATGCGGACACCACCTCTGCGGTGCCCTCGACCTGCCACCGACGCAGCGGCAGTGGCGGCGTCGTTCGCGACGCGAGCACCAGCCGGCCACCTTGGGCGACGACCCGTTCGACGAGGCGGACCAAGTCACACGACCGCTCGGGTTCCAACAGGTGTGCGTCGTCGAGCAGGACCAGACCTCGGTCGATGCCGCCCTGCAGCGCCTCACCGAGTGCTGCTCGTCCGACGCGAGCGCTGACGACGGCCAACCCGTCGTGTCGTTGCGCGATCGCGTTCAGCGCAACGGTCTTGCCGAACCCTGCGGGACCGACGAGGGCCACGAACGGCGCCGATCCGTCGACGGCGCGGTCGACCGCAGGTCGAGGCAGCGCACCTCGTCCGGTCCAGGCCGTCGCACGATCGGCTGCACAATCGGTCATCTCATCATGATCCCACGCTCGACCCCGGACGTCGGCGAGCCGATCACGCCTCGGCGCCACGCGGCATCACCGCTCAGCCGACCGGTGGAACGTTGATGCAACGTGTCAGCCGCGCCGGGCAAGGTCGAGTCTCGCCTCCGCCTCATGGCGCGCCGCGGGGTGGGCCGCGGCAACCGCCATCGCCCGCTCGAGCACCGCCTCGTCGTACCGGTGGACCTCGGCGAACCGCAACAACTCGTCCGCGCTGCCGGCCGAGAGCAGAGCCTCCCGCAACATCACATCCACCACATGACGGTGGTCGACCGCGAACGGAGACTCGCTGTTGGGCAACATCTGACCGGCGTAGGTCAGGGTCGCGCCGCGAAGGTCGCCGTCGCGCAGCATCTGCCGCAATTCCGTCACGTCCACACGCACCGGCACGGTCAGGCGATATGGGCGCGAGGCGATGCCGCCGCCGAGCAGACGACGCAGGTGCGAGATCTCCGCCTTCACGGTCGCGGCGCGTACCTGGCGATCCCCATACACCAGCTCGCTCAGACGGTCGAGGCTGCACGGGCCTTCGAGCGCGAGCGCCGCGAGCAACTCCGACTGCCGGGGAGAAAGCGCCAGGGCCTGCCCGCGAAAGGTCGCACCGGCCTGGCCCAACAGACGCAACGTCAACCCGTCCTCGGCGCCCGGCGCCACAACACCTGACGGCAGGTGCTCCTCGACGAGACGAGCGAGCGAGGCCACCGCAAGGGCCGCCACCGGCGATGCCCGATCCCACTTCCCCGACAGGTCCAACACGCCGAGGCGACGACCGTCGGGGGCGCGCACCGGCACTGACCAACACACCCAGTCCTGGACAGACTGACACCAGTGCTCGGCGGAAAACACCGATGCCGGGCGGCCGGTGAGCAGCGCCAGGCCGAGCGCGTTGGTGCCCGCCGATGCCTCGTCCCAACGTCCACCCGGGACGAATCCCACGGCTGCGGCAAGATCACGCATCCGCGTGCTCCCGGCGGTCCACAGGATCCGGCCCTCCTCATCGGTGATCGCGGCGATGAGATCGCTCGCCTCCGCCGCCGAGGCGAGCTGTGCCTCCACCCCGATACCGCTGCGGCGAATCGGCGACGCCTCCCACCGTTCGCCGACTTCGTCCGGCTCCGCGTCGACCGGTGCGTGTGCACGGCTCGCCGGCAACATCGGCTTGCAGCGTTGCCACGACCCGTCGATGACCGGGTCGATGGCTCGGCCGGCGGCGCGCGCCGATTCGATCTCCCGACGCCGGCTCCACAGTTCTGCGCTCGCCATGGCTCCTCCTCACAGCGGGCGATGCCTCACCCCCGATCATCGGCACCAACCCTTTGCCAACCTACCAAGCCCATGCTGTGCGAAGCGGTCGCGCAGGGGGCGCGATCACGCTGAACAGGGGGTTTCAACATGGCGTTTCCACAGCCCGGGGGCGAAGCAAGCCCAATCAAGCTCAAGAGCCGTTATGAGCACTACATCGGCGGAGCGTGGGTTCCTCCGGCGAACGGCTTGTACTTCGAGAACCCGTCGCCGGTCGACGGCAAGGTCTTCTGCGAGGTAGCTCGGGGCACCGCTGCCGACGTCGAGGCGGCACTGGATGCCGCTCACGGCGCACGGGCGACGTGGGGTGCGACCAGTCCGGCTGAACGTTCCGCAGCGTTGTTGGCCATCGCCCAGAAGATGGAGGACCATCTCGAGGAACTCGCCGTCGTCGAGACCTGGGAAAACGGCAAGCCGGTTCGAGAGACCCTTGCCGCCGACCTGCCGCTCGCCATCGACCATTTCCGCTATTTCGCCGGGGTGCTGCGCGCCGAGGAGGGCGGCATCTCCCAACTCGACGACACCACGGTCGCCTACCACTTCAAGGAACCGCTCGGCGTGGTCGCACAGATCATCCCGTGGAACTTCCCGATCCTCATGGCCACCTGGAAGCTGGCGCCGGCGCTCGCAGCCGGAAATTGTGTGGTGCTGAAGCCGGCCGAGCAGACGCCGATGTCGATCCTGCATCTCGTCGAGTTGATCGGCGATCTGTTGCCCCCCGGCGTCCTCAACGTCGTCAACGGCTTCGGCGTCGAGGCCGGCAAGCCACTGGCGTCGAGCCCGCGGGTGGCGAAGGTCGCATTCACCGGCGAAACGACGACCGGACGGCTCATCATGCAGTACGCGTCAGAGAACCTGAACCCGGTGACCCTCGAACTCGGCGGCAAGTCGCCCAACATCTTCATGGCCGACGTGATGAACGCCGATGACGCGTTCTTCGACAAGGCCCTCGAGGGCTTCACGATGTTCGCCCTCAACCAGGGCGAGGTGTGCACCTGCCCGTCGCGAGCGCTCATTCAGGAGTCGATCTACGACGCCTTCATGGAGCGGGCACTCGAGCGGGTGAAGGCGATCGTCGCTGGTGATCCGCTCGACCCGGCGACGATGATCGGAGCGCAGGCGAGCAATGATCAGCTCGAAAAGATCCTGAGCTACCTCGACATCGGCCGCGCCGAAGGCGCCGAGGTCCTCATCGGAGGCCACCAGCGCGAGGTCGCTGGCCACGAGGGCGGCTACTACGTCGAACCCACCATCTTCAAGGGTCACAACGGGATGCGCATCTTCCAGGAGGAGATCTTCGGTCCGGTGCTCGCGGTGACCACCTTCAGCGATGAGGCCGAGGCGTTGAGCATCGCTAACGACACGCTCTATGGCCTCGGTGCCGGCGTGTGGACCCGCGATATGAACACCGCCTACCGGCTCGGCCGCGGCATTCAAGCGGGCCGCGTTTGGACGAACTGCTATCACCTGTATCCGGCCCACGCCGCGTTCGGTGGCTACAAGTCGTCGGGGATCGGCCGGGAGAACCACCGGATGATGCTCGACCACTACCAGCAGACCAAGAACCTCCTGGTCAGCTACAGCCCCGACAAGCTCGGGTTCTTCTGACCATGTCCACGGCGAGGGTTGAGGCGACCGGCGAGGCACTGGAACTCATCGGTCGCCTCACCGCCATCAACGGACCGCTCATGTTTCACCAGTCGGGCGGATGCTGCGACGGCAGCAGCCCGATGTGTTTCCCCCTCGGCGAGTTCCGTGTCGGCGATTCCGACGTGTTGTTGGGCGAGGTGGGCGGCGCGCCGTTCTACATGAGCGCCGAGCAGTTCGAATACTGGAAACACACCCACCTCACCCTCGACGTCGTGGCTGGCCGCGGCGGCGGGTTCTCGCTCGAGGCGCCCGAAGGGGTGCGATTCCTGATCAGGTCACGGCTGTTCACCGACGCCGAGGAGGCCGACCTGGCAGCGGTATCGACCGGAGCGTCGACGCCGGATTCCGGCTGACGCTGCCCCCGGGCACGTCTCCGGCCGAATCGGTTGAATCGGTCGGGTGTCGTTCGGGTACGGGTGGCACACTGTGGACGTGGAACGACTCTCGGCCTCTGACGCTGCCTTCTTGTATATGGAGAACCGCGTCGTGCACATGCACGTCACGGGCGTCTTGGTGCTCGACCCGTCGACGGTTCCTGGCGGATTCACCTTCGACGGATTCCGAACCCACGTCCTCAACCGGCTCCAGCAGATACCGGTCTTTCACCAACGTCTGCTCAGGTCACCGTTCGGGCTCGACCATCCGGTGTGGGCCGACGATCCCGACTTCAATCCCACCGACCACATGCGACAGGTCGACCTCGGGGGAACGGCGACCACCAGCGACCTCCAGGCGTGGGTCGGCGAGTTCGCAACGGCGCGACTCGATTACTCCAAGCCGCTGTGGGAAATGGTCGTGGTCGAAGGGTTCGCCGACGGCTCGGTCGCGCTCGTCACCAAGATTCACCACGTCGCCGTCGACGGCGCTTCGGGAACCGACATCATGGCCCAGATCGTCGATCTCGAAGCGCTGCCACCCGACACGGAGGAACTCGATCTCGACGCACCTACACGCCTGCCCAACCAGGCGCAGCTGTTCGTCGGCGCGGTGGCGTCGAGGGTGACGAGTCCGCTCCGCGGGGTCCGAGCGTTCGGACGATCGCTGAGTTCCATCGGAAACGTCGTGCGCGAGGTCACCGCACGCGGAGACGACCGCCATTCCATGGCCCGTCCGTTCGACGCTCCACGAACCTTCTTCAACCGCTCGTTGAGCGTTCGGCGATCCGTCTCCTTCGGTGCGGCGCCCCTCGACGACCTCAAGTTCGTGAAGTCGACGTTCGAGACCACCGTGAACGATGTGGTGCTCGCTGCGTGCACCCAGGCACTCCGGGCATATCTGGCCGACCATGGCGAGCATCTGAGCCGACCTCTTGTCGCCAGCGTGCCGGTCTCGGTGCGGGGAAAGGCCTCCGACAGCGCCGCCGCCAACCAGGTGTCGAACATGTTCGTGCGGCTTCCGGTGCATCTCGATGACCCCACCGAACAACTCCGGGCCGTCAACGACGACACGAGCAACGCCAAGGCGGTTCACGAGGTGCTGAGCGCCGACATCATCGGCGACGTCACCGAGATCACGCCTCCGGCGATGTTCCGTTTCGCCAGTCGCATGTACAGTTCGGCCGGGCTCGCTGATCGCCTTGCCCCGATCCATAATCTCGTCGTGTCGAACGTGCCCGGACCGCCACTTCCGCTCTATGTTGCCGGGGCTCGGTTGCGCGGTGCCTACCCGTTCGGTCCCCTGATCGAGGGTTCCGCGTTGAACATCACGGTGCTGTCCAACATGGGCAACCTGGATATCGGGGTGATCGCATGCCCCGATGTCGCGCCGGACATCGACGGTCTGGTTGCGGGCATCATCGAGGGGATCGAAGTGCTCAGGGCGGCGGCCGAATCGGAGGTTGCCCGCTCGGCCCCGCCGACTCGAAGGACCTCTCCACCCCGTCGCGCCGCCCGCGGTGACGCATCTCGTTGAACCGTGGTCGCCCAATCCGGCCGGGCTCGATCCGGCTCACAACCATCTGATCGTCGGCGACCCGCCGCAATCCTGAGCCGGTCTGGAATCGCCCTCGCCGGCGGAACCATCGGGGGTCTAGCCGGAGCCGCGGTCGCCGCAGGGCTGACCGATGCGGTCAAGAGCCTTCTCGCCGTGGTGTCTCGACAGGACAACTGGGTGCTGGTCGCCGCCCCGACGTTGGGGCTTGCGCTGACCGTCGTACTCCTGCAGGTGATCGCCCACGGCACCGCCACCCAACACCTCGAAGCGGAACCCACTTCCCGTCGGGTCCGATTTCGGCCATGGCTGTCGTTTCCCTTCGACCTCGCACGCGCCGACCTCACCGCCGATGTGGTCACCGCCTCGGGCAAGGAGGAACGGTTCCCTTGGCGCCTGGCACCGATTCGCGCTGCAGCGATCATCACGTCGGTCGGTATGGGCGCGCCGCTGGGGACCGAGGCACCGGCCGCACACCTCGGCGTCGCGGCCGGTGCGGCCCTCGGTTCGCGACCGTGGGCACGACGCATCGCGCGTCCGGCCGGCCTGGGTGGAGGGGCGGCCGGCGTTGCCGCACTGATGGGGCTGCCACTCGTCGGCCTGGTGTTCATGCTCGAACTTGGTCGCCGCAAACAGACCCCGATCACGTTCGAACGCGTGCTCGCGGCCGGCGCCGGAGCCACGGTCGGATGGCTGTTCAACCTCGCGTTCAAACTCGATTTCATCCGCCTGGCGGTCCCACATGTTGCACCCGGCGACATCGGTGACGCCCTCGCCACCGCGATCGTCGTCGGGGCCACCGCCGGGGCCGTGACCGGGATCACCGGGGTGGCGATCTATGCCGTCCGCGGCTGGAATCCCGGCCCCTGGATCAAGTTCCTGACGGGCGCTCCGGTACTCGTCGTCGCGGCGGTTCTCCTCATGAACCTCGCCGCACCGACGGCGGCGGTGGGACCGGGTGGAGGTGCCGTGGTTTGGGCCGACCAGACAACCTCGAACGGCACGACACTGCTGTTGGTCGTGCTCCTGCGGGCGGTCGCCACCGTCGCTGCGATCACCGCCGGCGGCTGCGGCGGTGTGTTCGTTCCATTCCTCGCGTTGGGCGACCTCACCGGTCGCGCACTGGTGCCGCTCATCGGAGGGTCCTCGGACCTCGCCGGTGCCGCCGGTGCCGCCGGGGGGATCGCCGGGGGGTACCGCCTGCGATTCACCGCGATCGCGATGGTGATCGGGGTTGGTGGACCGTATTCGGCCACGCTGACCTGCATCGCAACCGTCGGTGTGGCTGCGGCAGCTGGCGTCGCGGTGGTGTGGGCGCTCGACCGCATCGCGATCCGGTCGAAGTGATGCCGGGCGACTTCGCATGCCGTTGACATTCCCGTAGCTTCAGCAATGACCCTCGCCGTAGCCTCGCGTCGACGAGAGGAGTCGCCGTGGAGACGATCAACCTGAGTGTGGACGAAGGACTACCGCCGGTCGCTTGGAAGGCCATCGTCGGAAAACTCGCCGACGGGTCACCGCCGTCACCCGAGGCGCACAATGCGCGCACCACCTGGCTCACCACCATCAACGACGACGGCAGCCCGCATGTCACCGCGGTCGGAGCGCTCTGGCTCGACGAGACGTTCTGGTTCCAAACAGGCCGCACAACCCGCAAACACCGCAATATCGAGCGCGATCCACGCTGTTCGGTTGCCGTGTCGATCCTCGGCGCGGACGTCGTGGTCGAAGGCATCGCTTCGCGGGTCACCGACACCGCCCAACTGCGACGGGCAACCGACGGTTGGGCGGCTGGCGGCTGGCCCGCTGAAGTCGATCCGACCGGTGTTGGCATCACCGCTGCGTTCAACGCGCCTTCCCAGGGCGCACCGCCGTGGCACGTCTATCGAATCACCCCACGTTCAGCGACCGCCGCGCTTGACGAGGAGCCTGGAGGTCTCACGCGGTTCCGGTTCTGACCGGGCCAGGGCGTTCGGCCATCGGCGGTCGTCAACGCCAATCGACCGAACCGGCACGGAAGAACTCCCATGAAGCTGCCCGCCAAACTGGAGCCCTCCAAGCAAGCCGCGCGGAGTAGTCATCCCAATCGACCGGGGCGCGCTGCACCCAACCACGTTCGGCGAGTCCCGCGAGTCGCGGTTGAAGTGCGAACTGCAGGTCGGCGAACGACATCACCGTCTCACACCAGATCGCGGCCTCGACCCCTGCCACCTGCTCCTCCGAGGTCACATCGTCGCGGAGGGTCAGCGGATCCCAGTCCAGCGATGAGCGCACCGTGTTGCCCGGATAGAGCCGAAGCCCGACGCGCTGGCGACGTTCTTCCTGATCCTGAGGCCCGGGCTCGACCATGGGCTGGTCGAGATACACGTGCATCAACGGCGACATGAGCACGCGCCGACTCCTGCCAGCCGAGTGTCTTCTTGCCGCTCGCACCAGCGATGTCGCGCGCGGCGTTAACGAATCGCACGTACTTATCGTGTTCCATTCCGAACGCTTCGTCGGCCCCGAGATGGATGTAGTCACCTGGAGTGAGCGCGGTCACCTCGGCCAGTACGTCGGCGACGAAGCCCGGCGTCGCCGCGTGGTCGGGGTCCATCGACACGATCTGCATCGGCCCCGCCATGGCCTCAGAGTCGGAGGTCGCGCTGCCGAGTTCTGGGTATGCGGCCAAGACCGCTGCGCAGTGACCCGGGAGATCGATCTCGGGCACGATCGTCACAAAGCGGCGGGCGGCGTACTCGACGAGATCCCGGAACTCAGCCTGGGTGTAGAACCCGCCCGGTCGATCACCAGCTTCACCTCGTCGACGGTGAAGCAGGTCCGTACCACGTCGAGCGAGAGACCTCGCCACGCGTAGCGAGGACCGTCGACGATCTCGACCGCCGGCAGGTCGACCGACGATTCGCCCGCGCCGACGTCAACCAGTTGGCGAAGACTGGTGAGCCCACGCCAGATTGCTTCCGGCGTCGTTCCCTGCACGTGCACGCCTTCCGCCGTCACACAGAGTCGGTAGCGCTCCGAGTCCGCGGTAGCGCCGATCGGGCTCACTCCATGGGTCGGATTCAGCGAGTCGGATCCGTCGAAGCCGGAGGTCAGCTCCAGCAGGATCGGGGAATCCGCCCCACCTTCGACGAGGCGGATTCCGCCGCGAGCCGCGAGATCCTCGACGAAGGTTCCGGCCACCGACACAAGGCGATCGTCGGTCCAGCCGATGCGTTACCCCGAGCGGAGCGTGAAGGAGCCGATGCCTTCGTCGGCACGTACCGGGGCAGGAATGATTGGCAACATGTGGCGATCCTGCCACCGCTGCGCGCTCGGCGCTCGGCACGCGCTCAGATGCCGCCGCTCACCGACGCCGACGAACTGCTCGCCACCCCGACCGCGTCGTCGACGTCATCCCGGTTCCCCGCTCAGCGCTGTGCTCTCGGCGCCTTCCACGGGTGTCGGCGTACTCGCCAACCGATAGAACTCCACAGCGAAGGTTGCTGGCTCGTCGAGCTCGAGGTGGTGCTGTCGTGCGGGAGGAATCGCGACCGCCTGGCCAGGGCCGGTCAGGATGGGATGGTCGGGATCGTCGTCGAAGACGAACATGACCGTGCCGGTATGGACCACCAGCCGACCCCAAACCCCATCGGCCACGTGGTGCGCCCGTAGCAATCCGGCAGGCACGGTGTCGTTGTCGAAGGTGTTCGTGGTTCGGACGTGCTCGAGGCCCTCGGGCATGGATGGACGATTCATCGCAGGCTCCTCACGACGCGATGTCAATACCCGATCGTAAGCCTTCATCTACTGGAGCGAAACGCCACGATCGAAACTCGAACTCACCGATAAGATGACGTCATGGCGGATTCCCCCCCGCCGCACGAAGACTCTCAGGATGGCGAGATGAGCGACTTTCCGCAAGGCCCCGACTGGTGGCAGGCATCGGACCTGAAGTGGTACCCGCCTCAGCCCTCCACGCCGCCCCCCGCACCGGCAACGCCTCCGATTGGCCTCTCGTCGCCCCCCGACCCTTCGACGCGCGCCGCGTTCGAGGCGCCGCCGGCCGCTCCCCAAGCCCCGTGGGGGCAGCAGCCGCCGGCTCCGGGCACCGGACAGCCCACCGCCGGACCGCCGACCGCCGGACCGGCAGGCGCTCAAGCCCCTTGGTCGGGCCAACCCCCGGCCTACCCGCAGGCACCTCAGTACGGGGGCGCTGGCAACGTCACCGTCAAGAAGAAGTCGAAGCTCCCGTGGGTCCTCGGCATCTTCGCACTCGTCGTGTTGTTGGGTGTGGGAGGTTGTCTCGCCCTCATCTCGGCAACGACATCGGCCATCGACGAAGAACTGTCCAAGAACGACGCCACCGTGATCACCCCCGACGGCAGCGTTGTCGAACCGGGGTCGTCGGGCGGCGGTGCGGGTTCCCAAGAGGATGCGTTGCCTATCGGGTCGGAGGTCGACCTCGGCAACGGTTGGCGGATCAAGGTGAACTCGGCCGACGTCAGCCCCGGGGCGACTGCCCTGGTCGAACAGGCCAACACGTTCAATGAACCGCCGGAGCCGGGCAAGCGCTACATCATTGTGAACCTGTCCGCCACGCTCACCAGCAGCGAGAACTCCGAGCCCAAGTCGCCTTGGCTCGAACTCGACTATGCCGTGTTCGGTTCCGACGGGGTCGAACGGAGCAGCTCGGACACGTTCGCGGTCGCGCCTGATCCGGCGCTCGATGAGCTCGCCGAACTGATGGTCGGGGCCACCGCCACCGGCAACGTGGTCTTCGCCGTCGGCGCCGAGGAGACGGACCTGATGTTGCGGGTCGAACCGATGTTTTCATTCGACGACACCCATACCTGGATAGCGCTCGGGTAGCACTCCACCACGGCACGAACCCCATCACGGCACGAACCCAATCACGGCTCGTGTCCAACCGTGGCTTGGACGAGAACGCAGCCCTGTCAGCGTCGCGCCATGCGACCCGTTCGTACGAGCTGATGTGCGTCGCGTAAGCGTTCGGCGAGCCACTGGACCCGCTCTTCGGGCGGCTCCACCCAATCTGTTCCGGGTTGCATCAGCTGCGCCGTGGCGTGTTCGCCGAGCAGGAACTCGCGACGGAACTCGTTCTGGAACGCGCCGAGCCGTAGACGTCGTGGTTCATGGCCGGGACGGCGAACGACGCACCGCGGCTCGAACGCACGAAACAGCGGCCCGGCGGTCGTCGTCTCATAACCCCCCAGGTAGGGACGGTTGAACGCGACCTCGTCGTCGCCCCAGGCATCGAAGACCGTTCGGTACGCATCGGCGATCGCCCACAGACGCCTCGGGCGCATCGACGGCACCGCGTCGTCGGATCGAAGGCCGTCGTCGTCGAGTTCGCGCACCGATCCGTCGGACCCACCGCGGTTCGACAACGCGACGACGCTCGGCAGGCGGTCGGCGGCCGCTCGCTCCAGGCAGATCGCGCCGTCCGGCCTGGCGGTGTGATTCATCGTGTCGTGAAACGACAACAGATCGAGTGAGGTCGCCGCGTTCCAGTCGGCAACCGTGCAGGCCGCCGGGTCGAGGACCGCATCGGCTACGTGCTGTTGAACCGACCGGCTAAACGCAACGAATTGTCCACCGCGTTGCTCCGGGAGCTGGCGGCCGTCGCCCGTTGGTTCGACAGCGTCTCGGAGGTTCGAGCCGTGGTGATCAGCGGCGCAGGCGACCATTTCAGCGCTGGCGCCGACCTCGAAGCGTTCTCCGGTCCCGCCGCGGCGAAGGAGTTGGTCATGACCTGTCGGCCCTTCGACGCAGCGGAGGCCCGCTCGCGATAGCCCGAGCCGCCTTTTCTCGTTCTGTAGGTAATCGCGGTTGCCCCAGCAACCGCGATTACCTACAGAACCGGGAGCTGTCACCCGGGGAACGAGGTTCAATCCCGGTCACCGGGCACGTCCGGTGTCGTAGGCCCACATCGCGATCTCCACCCGGTTGCGGGCGCCGATCTTGGTCATCAACGATGCGACGTGGGTTTTGGCCGTACTCAGACCGACAAAAAGCTCGGCGGCGATCTCGGCGTTGGTCCGACCGTTCGCGACGAGTGCGAGCACTTCCTCCTAGCGTTCGGTGAGCCGGTCGATCGGCTGAACCGGTGTCCGCGGCGCACGATCGGCCAAGGTCGCCAGCAACCTGCGGGTCACGTTGGGCGCGATCAGCGCGTCGCCGACGGCCGCCGCACGGATAGCTTGTACGAGTAGGTCCGGTCCGGCGTCTTTCAGCAGGAACCCTCGGGCGCCAGCGCGCAGCGCACCGAGGACGTACTCGTCGAGGTCGAAGGTCGTGATCACGACGACCGCCATCGGGTCCGCAACCTCTGGCCCGGCGAGGCGGCGTGTCACCTCGACGCCGTCGAGCCCGGGCATCCGGATATCGACAAGCAGGACATCGGGACGCAGCCGGGTGGCGAGGTCGACAGCGCTGAGGCCGTCCGCTGCCTCGCCCACGACCTCGATGTCGGGTTGTGCCCCCAGAATCATCACCAATCCGGCCCGGACCAGATCCTGATCATCGGCCACCACGACGCGGATCGTCATGTCGGTGCATCCAACGGCAACACGGCCTCGACCAACCAGCCGCCTTCGGGCCCCGGTCCCGCCGAAAGCGTTCCGCCGAGCAGCTTGGCGCGTTCCTCCATGCCGATCAGACCGAACCCTGGCCTCGAAGCTGCGCCGTGAGCGGCCCGCCCATCGTCGGCGACGCTCAGCCTGACGGTGTTGCGGTCGCTGAACACGACGATTTCGACGGCGGTCGCATCGGTGCCATGCCGCACGGCGTTGGTCAGTGCCTCCTGAGCGAGCCGGTAGATCGCTGCGTCCACAGGGGGTGGGAGCTGCGCTACCGAGCTAGCCAGCGAGACCGCGATGGCCGGCGTCGCGTCGGGCCGCGCCAGCGCCGCCAGGTCAGCGACTCCCGGCTGTGGGGAGAAGTCGGCGCCTTCACCCTCGCGCAGCACCCGCACCATCGTCCTCATTTCGGCCAGGGCAGAGGAGGCCTCCGACTCGATCGCCGAGAACACCTGGTGAGCCTTGTCCGGCTGCGTCGCGGCGACCGCTCCACCGGCCTGTGCCTGAACGGCGATGGCCGACACGTGGTGCGCAACGATGTCATGCAGCTCACGGGCCAGGGCCACTCGCTCCTCGCTACGAATCTCGAGTTCCTGGCGTTGCCATAAGGCGGAGCGGAAACGAAACACCGCGCCGAGGCAGACGAACAACAACAGAAAGACGATGCCACCGAAGACGTCGGCCCACCCGGTGGCTGAGGCATACATCCCAGTCGCGACCACAACGGTCACGAACGCCGTTCCGACGACGACCTCACGACCCGACCCCCACCGCACCAGGGAGTACAGCAGCACCGGGACCACCATCATGGAGTAGAGGCCGAGCTCATCGGATCGCGTCGCCAACTGGAGTATCGAAAGCACGCCGGCAACGCCGAATCCGATCGCCACCGAGACGAGCGGCGATCGCCTCCGCAACAGCAATGCCGGACTCAGTGCCAGCGCCGCCACCGTGACGAACACCCGCCAAGCCACATCCGGTCGAACCACGCCCTCAACGAGGACCACGACCGCGAATCCGTACGCCAGGATCCGGTCGAGCCGATCGACGGGTGGCGCATCGGCGGGTCGCGACTCGTGCAGGAATGAAGACGGCATGGCGACCACGACCTCAGCGTAGGGGTCGACCGGCAACCTCGCATCAGCCGAAAGTACGAGCCACTTGCGGCCGAACGGCGGAGAGGAATTCGACCTCCCGACCGATTCGCCGAACCGATTCCCACGCGACGGTGTCCAGGACGGGCTGCGGTCGCCCACGGCACTGCCCGGCTTCGACGAACCCGACAGAACGGAGTCACATGACTGACCACGCACTGGAATTGACCTCGGTCACCAAGTGTTTCGGCGGTGTCCGAGCACTCGACCAACTCGACCTGGTCGTGCCGGCCGGCGAGGTGTACGGCTTTCTCGGTCCGAACGGCGCCGGGAAGTCAACCGCGATGCGGGTCCTGCTCGGCCTCTTGCGAAGCGACAGCGGCACGGCGCGACTCCTCGGCGGCGATCCATGGGCCGACGCCGCCGACCTTCACCGAAGAATCGCCTTCGTGCCCGGCGATGTCGCCCTGTGGCCGGGGCTCACCGGCGGCGAGATCATCGACGTGATCGGCCGGTTGCGCGGCGGTCACAACCCAGCCACACGTTCCGCCCTGATCGAACGCTTCCAACTCGATCCGACCAAACGCGCGCGCACCTACTCAAAAGGCAATCGTCAGAAGGTCGCGCTGGTCGCTGCATTCGCAGCGGATGCCGACCTGTACCTGCTCGACGAACCGACCTCGGGGCTCGACCCGCTCATGGAAGTCGTCTTTCAGGAGTGCGTGATCGAAGCGAACCGTCGTGGCGCAACCGTGTTGTTATCGAGCCACATCCTCGCGGAGGTCGAGACGCTGTGCGACCGGATCGGCATCATCCGCGACGGTCGGATGGTACGAACCGCGACGTTGGACGAACTTCAGCACATGGGCCGGACCACCGTGTCCGCGACGGTTCACTCGCCGCTGAACCTGGGGGCGCTCTGCGGGATCCACACGCCGGAGGTCAACGGAGATCGAGTCACCTTCAGCGTGGATTCCGAACATCTCGGCGCCGCGTTGGCAGCGCTGTACGAGGCTGGGGTCAGCTCGTTGAACGCGCATCCACCGACTCTCGAGGAACTGTTTCTGGCCCACTACGACACAGAGGTCGTCCAATGAGCCGCATCAACGACACCGGCAGCCTCGGCGGGGTGGGCGGTGTGATCGCGTTTCAACTGCGGCGCGACCGTTGGTGGTTGCCGGCGTGGGTGTTGAGCAACACGCTGGTCACCTTCGTGTTGGTCAACGCGGTGAAGTCGTCGTACGCGACGACCGAGGCGATCGCCGGCTATTCGTCGGCGATGGGCGCGTCACCAGCGTCGCGAATGATGTCGGGACGACAGGCCGCCCTCGACACCCTGGGCGGGATCACAGTGAGTGAAGCGACCGTGATCTCGGTGATCATGGTGTCGCTGATGGCCCTGTTCACCGTGATGCGCCACACGCGAGGCGACGAGGAAGCCGGTCGCACCGATCTGTTGCGATCGACCGCGGTCGGGCCACAGGCGATCCCATCTGCCGCGATCACCGTCAGTGTGCTCGCCTCGCTCGTGACCGGAGCGCTGAACTCGCTCGTTTTCGTCAACGGTGGACTGCCACTCGCGGGGTCGATCGGTTTCGGCGCCGGGCTCGGGTTGACCGGCGTCGTGTTCACGGCAAGTTCAGCGGTCGCTGGACAGATCGCTGCGAGTGCCCGTGGAGCTCTCGGCCTCGGCGGCAGCTTCATCGGCGCCATGTTCATCATCCGTGGCATCGCCGCGGTGAGCGATTCCTGGTGGGGTTGGCTGACACCGTTTCGCGTGGCCCAGGAGGTCAGACCGTTTGGGAACGAGCGTTGGTGGCCGCTCGGCATTCTGCTTGCGGCGGCCACGGTCGGCTTCGTTCTGACGGCGACGCTGTCGTCGCGAAGAGACTTGGGCGCCGGACTCCGACCTCCACGCCCGGGCCCAGCGCACGCACGTGGCGCGCTCGGAACGCCAATCGGTCTGGCCATACATGAGCAGCGCGGCCTCGCAGTCGGCTGGTTGGCTGGGCTCGCGGCGGCTGCCGCGCTGTTCGGCGCCATCACGACCGATATCACCGCGTCGCTCGAGTCCAACCCCGACCTCGCCGAATTCCTCCTGGCCTCGTCGGGGTCCGGGGATCTGAGCGACGGTTTCGCTACGTTCTCGTTTCAGATCCTGGCGATCCTGCTCACGGTGTTCGCTACCGCTGCGGCGCTTCGACTCCGATCTGGGGAGTCCCAGGGCTTCGCCGAGGTGGTTCTCGCCACCGCGACCTCCCGGACCCGATGGGTCGCTGCGACGCTCGCGGCCACGGCCATCTCCACCGTGTTGATCAGCATCGGAATCGGGCTGAGCTTCGGCGCAACCTACGCTGCTGTCGACGGCGACGGCTCGCACGTGGCCGCGTCGATCCTCACTGCGCTGAGCCAGATGCCGGCGGTGCTGGTGATGCCGGCGACCGCGTTGGCGATCTGGGCGTGGACCCGCTCCGCGCTCGGTTGGTTGCTCCTTGCCTTCGCGATCGCTCCGACCTTCCTCGGTGAGGTGTTGAAGCTTCCCGAGTGGATGTCGGCGATCTCGCCGTTCTGGCACACCCCAAGCTTCCCGGCGACCGGATCGACGCCGTCCATCGCCGGGTTGGCCGTCCTCGCTGGTGTTGCCGGATCCTTCGGGATCATCGGAGTCATCGGGATCAACCGCCGCGACATCGTCTCGACCTAGTGCCGTGGCAAGAAACGTTTGCGATGGTGCGGCGAGCCGGGGGCGGTGCTCGCAAGGCGCGGCGACGCAGGACTGGTCTTGCCCCAATTCAAGGAGTCCGAAATGCAGCGAGCGAAGTCATCTGGCCATCGCAACGTGCAAACGTCCGCAGACAGGGCACTAGTTCCCCCTCCTGACGCGGGGTTCGGACACAAGGGGCTGGGAAGTTGTTGACGACGTGCTGGCGAAGATCGCGGCCCCGACACCGGCGGCCGTGATCGACGCCAGCAGCACGCCGACTTTGGCGTCGACGACGAGTCCCGGATCGTCGAAAGCGAGTCCGGTGATGAACAACGACACGGTGAACCCGATGCCGCCGAGCGCGCCAACTCCGACGACGTGGCCCCAAGTGGCTCCGGCGGGGAGCCGGGCGAGGCCGAACCGCACCGCGAGCCAACTCGCCGCCGAAATGCCGATGAGTTTGCCGGCAACCAGTGCGACGAACACACCGACGAACACCCTCGAGGGCGAACCGATCGATTCGCGGGACAGGGCGATCCCGGCGTTGGCCAACGCGAAGATCGGCACGATCACATAACTGGTCCACGGGTGGAGCGCCTCGATCAAGCGGTCACATGCCGAGACTGAATCTCGGATCGCGAACGCGGCAGCCCGCACCTCTTCGGCGTCGAGGTCGTCGTCGCCTTCGAGCACGTCGATGATCCGTTCGGTCTCCAACGCGGGTTGTGCCGGACGGGCGGGGGTCAGCAGCCCCATGACGACTCCGGCGATGGTGGCGTGAATACCGGACTCGTAGACCAGCACCCACAACACCAGCCCGACAAGGCCGATCACCGGCATGTACAGGACCCGACCTCGGTGCATCGCGGCCAGCAAAGCGGCGCAACCCGCTGCGGCAAGGACGAAGTTCCATTCGACTCGATCGGTGTAGAACACCGCGATCACGACGATTGCACCGATGTCGTCGACGATTGCGAGTGTGAGCAGCATCACCTTGACCGTGCCCGGAACGCGCCGACCCAACAACGCGACGATACCGAGTGCGAACGCGATGTCGGTCGCCATCGGAATTCCCCAGCCGGCGCTTCCATCGCCGCCAGCGTTGACGGCCAGGTAGATCGTCGCGGGCACCACCATTCCACCGAGTGCGGCGATCGCCGGGAGCGCGACGGCGCGTCGGTCGCGCAGTTCGCCGGTGACGAGTTCGCGTTTGATCTCCATGCCGACGACGAAGAAGAACACCGCCATCAACAGGTCGTTGACCACATGGCCAAGGTCCTCGCGAAACGCATAGGTACCGATCTCGAATCGAACCGGGGTCGACCACAACGCTTCATACCCAGCGCTCCACGGCGAGTTGGCCCACACGAGCGCGACGGCCGCCGAGGCGACCAGCACGATCCCACCGGCTGCCTCGATGCGGGAGAACTGCACGATGGGGCGCACCGCCTTCGCCAACACCCGGTCGCTGTTGAGAAACGACGGGCGAGTACCCGCAATCTTCGGCATGGACATCGGAAACTCCTGCAAAAATCGACGAACCCACGTCGACCAGGCTTCCCGACACAACCGGTGGCAGCTTACCGGCACGGACTGAACACCGGCACGGATCGAACACGGGACGACCCGACCGGAGCGGCACGACGACGGATCGACCAGGGTCGAGGCGTCCCGCACGTAGGGGCCTTGCGGCGCTGCGTCGCCCGCCAGGCCAGGACGCCCACCAGCGGTTCAGTGTCGAAGGACCACCTTTCCGGTGGTGCCGCGTGATTCCAACGCGGTGAACGCGTCGGCGACATCGGCGATAGCGAAGCGGGCTCCGATATCGACGCGTAGCTTGCCCGATGCGATCCAGCCAAAGACCTCGGCCGCACGCCGATTCAACTCAGCGGCGGTGCCGATGTGGTGCATCACCGTCGGCCGAGTCAGATACAGCGATCCACCGACGTTGAGCACATTGACGTCGATCGGCGGCACCGGGCCGCTCGCGGCGCCGATCACGGGAGCCGGCAGGCCTCTGCAGCCGAACAGGAGGTGCCGATGCACCTGGTGGGCAGAGACACCGAACTCGAGTCGCTGCGCCTCGGCGTGGAGAAGGCTGTTGGCCGTCGCGCCCACGTGATCGCACTCGAAGGTCCTGCAGGTTCGGGCAAGTCGGCGCTGTTGGAACACCTGATCGCGTCGACCCCCGAGTTCACGCTCCTACGAAGCGACGGGACCGTCGGGGAACAGGACCTTCCGTTCGGGTCATTGCTTGGCTTGCTGCGACCGCACCGGGAAGAGATCGAGCGACTTGGCGACCGGGCGAAGGGAGCGTTGCTCGGAGCACTCGCCCTCGGGTCGCCGACGGTGGCGGAGCGGGCGTGGATCTCCGCGGGTTCGAGATCGTCGAGGTCGGGCCACTCACGGCCACCGATTCGGTCGAACTGCTCGCGTCGTTCCACCACTGGTCTCCGGCCGTGGCCGCCGAGGTTGCCCGACGAAGCGGGCGCAACCCGTTGACGCTGCTCGAGGTCGGACGGACCCTCACCGACGGTCAACGCCGAGGCATGGAGAAGCTGCCGGATCGTCTCCCCACCGGCAGCGCAACGATCAGGCTGTTCCGCGGACAGATCGAGGCCTTGTCGGACGAAACGCGCTTCGCTCTGCTGGTGGCGGCGCTGTGCAACGAACCCGGACAGGGTGAGGTTGAAGCGGCGTGTGCAACCACCGGTTCAGGCGAGCCGAACTGGGCGGACCTCGAGCGGGCACGCCTGTTGACGCGCCGTGGGGATCGACTCGAGTTCACCCACCCGCTGGTGCCCAGTGCGGTGATCGAGCTCGCGGATCCGCTCTCCATCCGGCGAGCGAACCGCGGCCTTTCCCTCGTCGTCACAGAACCAACCCGCCGCACTTGGCTTCGCGCCGAGGCGTGCAGTGGCGCCGACGAGACCACCGCGCTCGAACTGGAAGGATTGGCGGCGGGTGCGCTGGCGGTCGGGGACTCCCCGGCGGCCGTCCGGGCGGCGGCACGGGCCGCGGAGCTCTCGGGCGACACCGGCTCGGCGCCACACCGCTGGTTGCTCGCAGCGAGAAGCGCGTCGATGGCCGGGCTCGACCCGACCGTGTACATCAACCGGGCACGGACGGGGCCGATCGAGGTCAGAGCCGAGGCGATCGTCCTCGAAGCGGCGGCCGTGTCGCTGGCGAGGCGCGCCTGGGTCCTCGCAGAGGGGCGATTCGACATCGACCACCCGTTTGGCCTGATGCCGGCGATCGCCATCGCGGTCAATGCCCATTTCGGCCCCAACGGTCACGCCGAACTGTTCGAGTGTCGCCGGTTGGTGCAAGCTCGGGCCGCCGTCGATTTGGCGACCCCGGTGACGATGGGCCTCGTCGTCGCCGGCCGACACGAGGAGGCGTTCGAGTTCGCCAAGGCGATGTACCGACAATCGGTACGCGACGGAAGGATCCTCGCCGCAGCATGGACGGCGACGGCCGCCGGTATGGCCAGCCTGCTGATGGGAGACCTTCCGGCGACGCGGCGTTGGTGCACGCTCGGCCTTGAGCTCGGCCAGGCGGCCGACGTGCCCTATGTGATCGCTCAGGCGACCAGCCAACTGGCCACGGTTGCGGCGTTGCGCGGCGACCGCGAAACCGTCGCCACGCTCACCGACGAGATCGACGCTCCGCCGCTGTGCGACTCGCCGACCCCCACGCTGCACTCGCGACGGTTCGCCTCCATCCTCGACGAGCTCCAGTCCGGCTCCTTGGACCTGGCGGTCGAGCAGCTACGTGCGTTTCGTGACGTGGCAATCCCGATGGCCGAGCACTGGCCGATTGCCTACGAGCTCGTCGAGGCACTGGTTCGCCTCGGCCGCAACGACGAGGCCCTCGAGGTGATGCCCCTCGTCGATGCCATCGAGGCCGAACGGTCGCTTCAGCACGGCGGCCAGATCGAGCGATGCCGTGCGCTCACCGCGGGGCCGGAGAACTTCGACCATCACTTCCTCGTCGCGATCGAATGTCTCGAGGGCCAGCACCGTAGCCTTGAGCTTGCACGTACCCGCCTGTGCTTTGGCGAGCGGCTGATCGCCACCGGGCGCAACTCCGAGGCGCTCGAACCGCTTCGCTCCGCGTTGGCGACCTTCGACAACCTCCGTACCGGTCGGGCAGCGGGGCTTCCCGAGGAGGTCGACACCACCCACATCGACCCCGCTGCGGCAGCGGCATCGGGTTTCTACGGCTTCATGTCGCGGGTCGACCATCTCAGCCTGCTCGACACGCTCGCTGGTTGGGACCGCAGCCTCGGCAACGATTTACCGGTGTTGAGCTGGTGCAGCTTGGCGGTCACCGACGCTGCGGGCCACGAGAGCGGCCCGCACGGCGAACTCGCACGCGCTGCAGTTCGCGACAGCGACGCGCGCGTCGGAGAGATCGTGACCGCGGTCGAGCGCGCAGGGGTGTTGGAAAGGACCGCGTTCTTCGTCATCGCCGATCACGGAATGGAACAGTGCGACCCCGAAGTTGTGCGCCCCTGGGAGGACGATCTCACCGAAGCGGGGGTACAACATCGCATCCTCGGTGAAGGGCTCATCTACCTGAGCTAATGCCGTGTCAAGACTGCCGGGCCGACTCAGGGGTTCAGATTGAGTTCGAGCAGTGCCGGGCCAACGAGGCGGCTCGACGCAGCTATCGTCGCCAACGTGCCCACCAAGGACCAGGCCTCGTGATGCTTTCACCCCACCCAACCCTGCGCCACCTCGCCGTCGCCGTCACTGTCGTGTTTGCCGCCGGCGCAGCGATGCTCGGATGCAGTAACGCAGGAGACCAGCACGCCGACGACACCGGCGCATCGAGCCCCACGACCGCCCCGTCGACATCCTCGTCGTCGTCGCCGTCGGCCTTGGAGCGCCCCTATGGCGTCAGCCGGGTCGAGGAGGTATTCGTCGACGACACCCGGCCGACATCGGGGGCCGCGGGTCGCGCCGAGCAGCCCAACCGCACCGTCGAGACCACCATCTTGTACCCAGCCAACGTTGGCTCTGATGGGGGGATCGCCGATGGCGCCGAGCCGGCCGACCGCGGCGGACCGTTCCCTCTGGTCGTGCTCGGCCATGGGCTCGGGGGCAACGTGGAGTACCTGACCCCACTCGCCGAGCGGTGGGCGAGCGCCGGCTATGTCGTCGCGCTCCCCCGCTTCCCCTTGACCCGTGGCGACACGCCCGGCGGGATCGACGGTGCCGACGTTCAGAACCAACCTGGCGATGTGAGCTTCGTGATCGACGAGGTGCTCGCCTCGGCCAAACGCACCGACACACCCCTGGCAGGACTGGTCGACGCGGGTCGGATCGGCGCGGCGGGCCATTCCAACGGGGCCATCACGACCCTCGGCGTCGTGGCCAACAGCTGTTGTCGCGACCGCCGCATCGACACGGCGATCGTGCTTTCCGGCACCCCGTCGCCCTATGCCGACGGCGCCTACGACTTCGACGACATGGCACCCACCATGTTCGTCCACGGCGTGCACGACCAACTCGTGGACTACAACCAGACCGTCGACACCTTCAACAAAGCGAGCACCCCCAAGGCCCTGCTGACCCTCGAGGCCGCCGACCATTCGGACTGGCTCGCACCTACGAACGAAGCGTTTGACATAGCGGCCCAGGCCACCATCGACTTCCTCGACGGCTACCTGCGCGACGACCCCACGGCCATCGAACGGCTCGGGTCAGACCAATCGCCGCCCGTCGCCACCATGCACTTCTCCCCCGTCGATGCCGCAGCCGTCACCGTGGAGACGATCCCGACCGCAGCCACAAACCGTGAGGCCACGGTTTCGGCCGATACCGACCTGCGCGATGGCCAGGCGGTCACGGTGACCTGGAGCGGCTTCATGCCCGGCAAGACCGTCAACGTGCTCCAATGCGTCGGCGACGGCCGCGGTGGCACCGCCTCCTGCGGTATCGCCGAGGGCCACGTGCTGCTCGCGAACCCGACCGGCGCCGGCACCGTCGACCTCACCATCCACACCGGCACGTTCGCCGGCGGCACCTGCGACGCCCAGAACCCGTGCACCATCCTCGTCAACGACTCCGGACTGCTCGACGAGGACGCGTTCCGACGATTCCCGATTACCTTCGCCGGCTGAGGGCACCGTCGTTGCCGATACGCCACCGCCTTGGTCGAATAGCGTTTGGCGAGGTTGCACGGGAGGGAACCCACGTGTCGGAATCGAACAGGTCGCGCTTTGCGCTTGGAGCGCAGGTCAACTCGCTCGCCTTTGGGCCGACCACTTCTGGGCCGACCGCTCCTGGGCCGACCGCTTCTGGGTCCCCGTCACCCAACCTGTCGAGGCCTCAGATCCCATGACCGACCCATCGTGGCGACCGGAGCGCGCCATTTCCATTTCCGATGCGCTCGACGAGCTCCTCGACGCCGTCGAGGCCAACTCCGATCCCCCGCTCGTCGACATCATCGACGACTCACAGGTAATCAGCACCGGCATCACGGCACTTGACCGAGTGTGTCGCGGTGGCCTTCGCGTCGGCACCGTCACGCTGCTCGACTGCGCCATGGACGCACATGCGCAGGCGTTGCTGTACAGCACAGCGCGCCGCACCCAGGCCGCCACCGTCCTTGCGGGACTCAATCGCCTCGCCACAACTCGTTGGCTGCTCGCGGGGTCATCGGGGGTCGCCGCAACGCTGATCGACACGGGGCACGTCTCCGTGAGGAACTGGCAGGCGATCGCCTCGACCATCGCCGAACTCGCTGAGCGCGAACTCCACATCGCCGAGGTCGCATCGATCGCCGGGCTCCGACACGTCGCCGCAACGACGAACCCGTCGGTCCTGCTCGTCGAGCGGCCCGAACTGCTCGGCGAGTTCGGGTTCATCCTGCAGAATCTTGTGCGCCTGGCGCAGACCCACCGCCTGGCGATCCTGTGCTCGACGGCACAGGCCCCCGGGCACACCGATTGGGGCCTCGCCGGCCTGGAGCGAGTCTTCGTGGATCCCTCCACCCGTGGCAGCCAGGCCAGACTCGTCACCGACCACGAAACCGACGGGATGAGCGAGGCCTTCGTCGAGATCGCCCTGCTCGAGGGATCCGTCTGCTGACGCTGGCTGACGGGAATGCGCAAGCATGTTGGCATCCTCGAAGACGCCGGGCTCGTCACCACCGAGAAGGTGGCCGCGTGAGGTATTGCCGAGTCGGGTCTCGCCGCCGCGACGACGTGGCGAGATTCATCGATCGGTACCACGAGCTGTGGGATGCACGGTTCAGCGCGCTGGACCGCGTTCTGGAACAGATGAAAGAAAGGGACACGCACGATGCCAACAACACCCGAGGTTGAACCCGTGGAACCAACACCCGAGCGACGCACCACCGTCGAGCGCACATCAGACACAGAGGTCGTCGTCACCCGCGTGTTCGACGCCCCACCGCACCTGGTGTTCCAAGCGTGGTCGACGCCCGAACTCTTTCGCCTCTGGTGGGTGCCGCGGTCGATGGCCATGACCTTGCACCACTGCGAGATGGACGTTCGGACCGGAGGGACCTACCGACTGAATTTCGGAGGAAACATGGACTTCTTCGGTCGCTACCTTGAGGTCACACCACCGTCACGCATCGTGTGGACCAACGAAGAAGGCGCCGAGGAAGGCTCCGTCACCACTGTGACGTTCGAACCGGTCGACGACGACAAGACGCTGCTTGTGATGAGCGAGCAGTTCCCGTCGAAGGAAGCGCTCGACGCCGCCGGGACGGGCGCGGCCGACGCAACTCACGAAACCTTCGCTCAACTCGACGAGGTCCTGGAAACGCTGGGCGACTGAACGCCCAGCGATGCGCTCCCTCACCGCGGACGGGTCGATAACGCGCCTACCGCTAGTCGATGCAGCGCGAACCGTGCCCCCACTGCTCCAGCAGCGGCCGGTACTCGTAATGCCAGCCCTCGGCCGGATAGGTGCGGCACCACCCGTTCGCCTGGAGGATCCTGCGGTCGAAATCGCCGTACCGGGGCTCCCAGTCCTCGAGGTCGATCGCGACGCCGAACTCGTGAAACGACTTGCCCGGCTCTTCGGCGGTTCGTCCCAGCGCGCGTCGCAAACACGTCTGCTCGGCGGTTGAACGCCACGCAGCACGCACGAAGATGGTGCGCGATTCGATCGAGGCCGCGGGGTTCATCGCGACCATCAAGGCCTCTTTCTGGTCCATCGCGTTTCGGAGGGAAGCGACGGCCTCCGGTTCCATACCGATGCTCCACTCCCGAGCGATCAAACAGCCACACCCTCGGCGGGTCGACCCCAACGCCGTGATGATGGCCCGGTGCTTGCGCTGCTCGATGGGCAGCGACGCAGCATCGGCCGCATAACGACGCGAGATCGAACAACCGGTGGTCGCCTCGACCGGAGCGGGACTCGCCGGTGTCGGCTCGTTGGCAGCGAGCCGGGTCATGATGAGATCCGCACGCTCGAGCGTTATGAACGTCGTCCACCGAAGGTCCGCCGTGCAGGCAAGTACGTGCGTGGCGTCTTTGGCCAGGTCGCCCTCGGTCTGACACGGCGTCCCGGCCACCTGTTCGGGCAGGTCGCAGGCGCTCAGCATCGCCGATGCCGCGGTCAGAAAGGCCATCAAAACAGCGAGGGTTCGGCGACGCATCGTTCCTCCTTGTCGAAGTCGCGATCGTATCGCCGCGCGCACGCCGTGTCGGCGACCGCGCTACGCCGACGTCGCTCGTTCGATGTCCACCCGCAGATCCATTGAGCACCCGGGCTCAAGCGCGACAACGCCATGACCAGCCTCTCCCCTGTCGGCCAACGCAATGCCGTTGTTGACCATCGTGACCGGTTCGACGCACAACCAACCTGGCTCTGCGCTGTACACGACCACGTGGGAAACCGAATCGTCCCATCGCAGGCGCGCACCGGGAACATCGGCCCACGAGTCGGTCAGCCCGGTGAAGCACGCATCCATCGCTGCGGGGATGGTCCCGCCGCGCAGGTCGTAGGCCCCCTCGACAGCGATCGGCGGACCGGTAGGGAGCGGCTCGCCAGGCCGTCGTTGGGTCGCAGGCAGGCGAACCATGCCGGAACGGAACCACGGGTGGAACCCGAGGCCGACGGGGACCACGCTGTGTCCGACGTTGGTCACCGAGAGATGTAGTTGCAGTCGGTCAGGACAGAGGTCGTAGCTCAGGCGAGCATGAAGGTCGTATGGCGCCGTTCGCAAGACCACGGACAACGTCGCGCTTCGATCCGACTGACCGATCACGACCCAGGGGCGATCTGCCCCGAGTCCATGGATCGCGCTGCCATCGGAGTGGTTCGGCTCGAGGACGACGTCGATCTCGCGGTAGCGGAGCCGACCCTCCGGGATCCTGTTCGACCAGGGCACCAGTGGATAGCAACCCCACCCTTTCCAGTCCTGACCAGAGTCGCGGTCCCGAAGAATCGGACCGGCACCAAAGTCGAGTTGGCCGAGGCGTCCACCGTCGCCCGGGTACACGAGAGCCGACGATGACCCCGCGGTCAGGGCCAGCGGCGAGTTGAGCGACCTCACGGGTCCGTTGCCAGTCGCCGCGAACCTGAGGAGACGACGGCCCACCGAAGTTCGTTGGTTTGGAGGAGTTCGCGGGCACCGGGCATCTGGACGGGCTCTCGATCGATCGCGCAGTCACGACGTAGCTGCGGGCGCGAACTTAGTTCCCTAGGGTTTGGCGCCGTCGACGAGGGGGCGAGTGGGGCGAGTCGACTCACTCCGGACCTTGGCCAGTGCATAGGCGAAGCCGTTGAGACACCGCACGAGAGCCAATGTCAAAAGCGGAAGTCGGGTGCTGCCCTCCCAACGACCTACAGAACGCTACGAGCCGAAACCCCAACGAACCGCTACATCCACACACCCGCTGGCGATTCGCTGCGACGCCAGAGATGTCTTGAGGATCAAGCCGGCTGATCGCCCTCGACAGGAAAGGTGTCGATCATCCAGGACACGCCGAATCGGTCGGTGAGCATCCCGAACGCCGGCGCCCAGAAGGTCTCGATCACCGGCATGGATATCTCGCCACCAGCGGCGAGCGCGTCGACGACCCGGTGCACAGACTCCACGTCCGGTGCACTGTAGGAGACGCAGAACCCAGCCTTCGGTCCGCCGGATCCCGAGGGGTCGTCCGATCCCATGAGGAACGACCCACCGAGCTCGATCGCGGCGTGCATCACATGACTCGGCTCGGCGCCAGGCATCGGCTCGGCATCATCGGGGAGATCGGCATTGGTCATGACCCGCGCTTCCACTCCGAAGACCTCGGAGTAGAAGGCGAACGCGTCTGCGCAGTCTCCAGAGAAGAACAGGTAGGGGTTGAAGCTCATGCCGCCGATACTCGCGCATCCGTCGTCAACCCGCTCGCACCGTGTAGCGGACCCGCGCGACGCTGTGCATGCCGGCTCGGAACAACATGGTGTCGGAGCGGACCCAGCGCACTGAGACGCGGGGCGCGTGCGGTGGGCGGGTTTCAATTCGCTCCAATGCGATGAGACCCTCCGGAGCGGATCGCGCTGGCGCAGCGCATAGCCGTGTTCGTTGCGGTCATCCGCCCAACCCGGATCATCGGGTCATTCCACCGCACCGGCAACGCCAGCTCACGCGTTGGGGAGAGACTCCATGGTCGACCCGCTACCTCGCCTGAAAGTAGCGGAGGACCTCGTCCTTGAAGCGAGGGTCGGCCATAACGCTGAGGTGGTCGGCGTCGGGGATCTCGACGAGCTGGGAACCAGGGATCGCCGCGGCCAGGGCGTCGTCGGTGCGGGCGTACGGGAGGTCGTTGGAGCCGTTGACGACGAGCACGGGGACGCCGATGCCGGCGAGGCCCAGGCCGCCGAGCTCGACGGGGTAGCCCTCGGGCCACATCGGGTGTGCGGCGACCGCCAAGGCCTCGCGGTCGTTGCGGGGGTCGAG